>CALBJS010000302.1 GCA_937892995.1 uncultured Peptococcaceae bacterium
GTCGATATCTTTTTTATAAGCCACCCCAAGAACTAGGATCTTGGCATCCTTGACGCTCTTGTTGTGTTGATTCAAGGCTCTATAAACCTTATTAACTACATAATAGGATACCTCGACATTGATCTCCCCGGCAAGCTCGATGAAACGGGTATGGAAATTGTATTCTCTGGCTTTCCAAGTTAGATAGAAGGGATCAATAGGGATACAGTGCCCGCCCACGCCCGGCCCCGGATAGAAGGTTTGAATTCCGAAGGGCTTCGTAGAAGCAGCTTCGACGACTTCCCAGACATCAAGGCCCATCCGGTCACATAAAAGCATCATTTCGTTAACCAGAGCGATATTTATGGCCCGGTAAGTATTTTCAAAAACTTTAGTAAGCTCAGCTGCAGCCGGAGAACTCACCGGAACCACATTGACGATGGTCTGAGTATATAAAGTATAAGCTATCTCCAGGCAGTAAGGGGTAACCCCACCTACTACTTTGGAGGTGTTTTTCGTAGTAAAACGCTTGTTGCCCGGATCCACCCTCTCGGGAGAGAAGGCCAGAAAGAAATCCTTACCAACCTTAAGTCCTGTTTCTTCCAGCAGGGGCAAGATAATCTCTTCAGTGGTACCCGGATAAGTAGTACTTTCTAAAGTGACGAGTTGCCCCGGTCTCAGGTATTTAGCGATTTGCTCGGAAGAAGCTTGCATATAGGATATATCCGGATCACGGGTAACTGTTAAAGGTGTAGGAACACAAATAATAATAACATCACACTCGGCAAGCCTGGGAAAGTCTGTAGTAGCCCCTAAAATCCCCTTCGCAGTTAATTCTTTCAGTTCCTGGTCCTTTACATCACCAATATAGTTATCACCGGCATTTACCTTGGCTACTCTCTCCGGGTTAATATCAAAGCCCAGGACCGGGAAGCCTACCTTACCTTTTTCCACGGCTAAGGGCAGACCTACATAACCCAGACCAATAACTCCGATCCGGGCTGTATGGGTTTCAATCTTCTTCTTTAACTCTAGAGCAATAGGATCTTTTTCCGTTATTACCTGTTTTACTTCTAACATACAGGTGCCTCCTTAATATATCAACTTTTAGATCTTAGCATTTTCTAAAAGCCGGAATCAACAATCTGATAGCGTCTTCGATCTCTTCCCTGGTGAGATAACTTCCCCTTTCCCGGATCATTTCCAATAATTCGGCGATAGTCTCCCTATTAATATGATTAGGTCTGGCCACAAAAATTCGCCTATGTTTGGTAGCCGTGGTACCTTCTTCCGAGGTAAGAAGTTCTTCATAGAGTTTCTCCCCGGGCCTCATACCTGTAAATACTATCTTAATATCCTTATCCGGTTCCAAGCCGGAAAGCCTAATGAGGTCTTTGGCCAAATTAACTATCTTCACAGGTTTGCCCATATCCAGGATAAAGATTTCTCCACCCGAAGCCATAGCCCCGGCCTGGATTACCAGCTGACTAGCTTCCGGAATGGTCATAAAATACCTGGTCATATTCGGATCGGTTACCGTCACCGGTCCTCCTGTACTGATCTGTTTCTTAAAAGTAGGAATGACACTGCCCCGGCTGCCCAGAACATTACCGAAGCGAACAGCGACAAACTTCGTCTTCGATTTAGTATCAAACCCTTGAATGACCATCTCCGCTATTCTTTTAGAGGCACCCATCATGCTTGTAGGATTAACAGCCTTATCGGTAGAGATAAGCACAAAAGTCTTAACACCTGATTTATCAGCTGCTACGGCTAAGTTATAGGTCCCGAGGATATTATTTTTCAGGGCTTCCTCAGGATTACTTTCCATGAGGGGGACATGCTTATGGGCGGCAGCATGAAAGACTACCGAAGGCTTGTAACGTTCAAAAACAAGATCTACTTTAGTTTTATCCTTAATATCGAAGATCTCGGTCACTACAGGATAATTTTTAAGTTCCTGTTCGATATCAAAAATGCTGTTTTCCCCATGACCGGTGAGAATCAGCTTGCGAGGAGAAAAGTTATTAGCTATTTGTCTACATAGTTCCGAGCCGATGGAACCACCGGCTCCGGTTATCAGCACAGTCTGATCTTTTAGATAACCGGCTACCTCTTCCAAATCTACCGAGACCGGGTCTCTTCCTAAAAGATCCTCGACTTGAACTTCACGGATCGAACTAACTGTTATTTTACCGCTTAAAATGTCGTGAACTCCGGGTAAGATCTTCAAAGAAGCAGCCTTGGTCTCTTTACAAATCTCGACTATCTCCCTGATAGCGTCCCCTGATGCTGAAGGAATAGCTATGATAATCTCATCGACTTGGTAACGTTCCACTATCTCCGGGATATCCTCCCGCGAACCCAAGACTGGAAACCCTTGAACATTAAGGCTAATTTTACTCTTGCTATCATCAATAAAACCTACCGGCAGACCCTCATGAAAATCTCTTTTTTTCAATTCTCTTAAAGCTAATACCCCGGCATCCCCGGCTCCGATGATCAACACTTTCTTCTGTTCCTTATTCCTCACCGTAAAAATCGAATTCTCCTGGCGAAGACGTTGACTAAAACGCCACCCCCCGCTAAAGAAAATGACTAGCAAGGGGAAAAGAACGCTTACCGAATGCGGAAGTCTGAGAGGTGATAGGAAATAAACAGAGGTGATGGTAATAACCGCCCCTACACTTACCGCATAGACAATAGACAAGAGTTCTCCTACACTGGCATAGCGCCAAATGTTTCGGTAGAGTCCGAAGAAATGAAAAACCAACAGCAAAGCAACCGTGGACACCAAGGCTGCATCCCGGTAGGTCTGGACATATTCTGGCGACAGGCTCCCTTCTAAACGAAGGTAAAAACTGAAGAAGAGAGCCAAATTAATTAAGAGTGCATCAAAGAGCATAAAAAATAGGGTGCGTTTAGGATGCGACACTACTCTCTTCCATCCTTTCAATCTCTAACCTTGATTCTAGTACAAAAACCCAAACTAATCGTTAAAGCACTTTTGGCAGTGAAATTTAACTTATATTTCTGTCCTTTTTTCTGTTCTTGGCGAACAAAAAATCGCTTTTCACCGCTTATCAGTTTACTACAGTATTCTTAATTTTACAATCACGACAAGGCTTAAGACAAGGGAGACGAAATTCCGGGCATAATTCATCACCCCCAGGAGTATTTACTGGGTTTATGCTTAAAAGATGGGCCTATTTTAGCTAAAATAAATTGACAAATTAGCTATCATTCGCCTATAATTATAGCTAATTAGAGGAAATGCGGGTGATCTAATGCGTGTTAATACTACAGACTTACAGAATACTTTCGGTAAATACCTTTCCCTGGTAGAGAAGGAAGATATTATTATCACCAAAAACGGAAAGAGTGTGGCGAAACTTATCCGTTATAACGAACCGGACTTCTTCCTTGTCCATGAAGAATCATTAAAATACAAATCGACAAAGCGAATCAGCTATGAAGAGTATATGGCTCTGGTGAATTCCTCTGACCAAAGGTACGAACTCATTGACGGGGAAATTTATCTTCTGGCTTCACCTACTTTTAACCATCAGGTGGTGGTCAATGAAATCGCCTGGCACTTCAATAACTATTTCAAGAAAAAATCCTGTCGTTCCTTAACCGCACCTTTGGATGTAAGGCTGTTTGGTTTTGCGACTAAATTCGAAGAAGATCCCAATGTTGTCCAGCCGGATGTGCTGGTCATCTGCGATGCTGATAAGGTGAATGAGGATAATAGATATGAGGGTATACCGACCCTGATTGTCGAGGTCTTGTCTCCGTCTACAAAAGGGAAGGATATGATTACGAAATTAAATCTCTACATGAAAAGCGGTGTTTTAGAGTACTGGATTGTCAGTCCGGAAAATAAAGGTATTTCTCGATACACCTTTTCTCAGGAAAGAGACCTTGAAAGCGTAAGGGAATTCAGAGAAGGGGATATCATTAAATCATCTGTTTTTAAGGGCTTGGAGATCCCCTTAGAAGATATTTTTTCCGGAATTTAAACGGCCAATAATATTTAACGTTCCACTAATTGCCGAAATATGGTTATATCCGTATTGTCCCAATTTTAAGAACACTCTGTTATGTAAAGTCGCGTGCCTCGCAAACACCAAGACTGCCACGGATAACGACTCTTTAAAGATATCGTTCAGTAATTGGTATTTTTGTTTAAATTCTATGATAAATAATGAATGACTGGTAGTTATGTTCTAATAATGATGGAACAATAATAAAGAATAATTTTAAACTTTAATTATCAATGCTTTTGTTATAATATCATAATATAATGTAAAGAAGGAGGTAATTTGCCATGGCAAGAGTCGATGTCAGTCCCAATATTTTGCAGTGGGCCGCAAATCGTTCTGGAAAAAGTAAAATAATCCATGAAAATTTTCCGCATTGGCTAAAGTGGATTAGAAACGAAAGCCAGCCTACACTAAAACAACTCGAAAAAGTGGCAAAAGCGACAGCTACCCCCCTTGGATATTTTTTCCTCCAAGAACCTCCGGTTGAACGATTGTCTATACCTCACTTTCGGACAATAAATGACCGTCAAGCACATATCCCAAGTCCCAATCTTTTAGAGACAGTGCAAATGATGGAGCGCCGTCGAGAATGGCTTCGTGAATATTACATTGACAAAAGATATGAACCTTTAACATTTGTAGGCAGCAAAAATGATAATCATAGCCCAATAGAAGTTGCCAAGGAAATAAGGGAAGTGTTGGGACTAAAAGATGGTTGGGCAGCTAGTTGCCGAAATTGGCAAGATGCCTTACGGATGTTGCTTAATAAAACTGATGATGTAGGAATCTTTGTAGTCGTTAATGGTATTGTAGGGAATAACACGTATCGAAAGTTAGATGTTACTGAATTTCGCGGATTTGTGCTCGTAGATGAATATGCTCCAATTATTTTTATTAATGGTGCCGATGGAAAAGCTGCACAGATGTTTACTCTTGCACATGAGTTGGCACATGTTTGGTATGGTTTTAGTGCTGCATTTGATTTACAGAGCCTTCAACCAGCCAATCATGAGATCGAACATGTTTGTAATATAGTCGCAGCGGAGTTCCTTGTGCCTGAAAATGAACTGCACGAAATTTGGCCAACACATCGAAGAAAAAGCGACCGCTTTCAATTATTAGCTCGGCATTTTAAGGTGAGTGAAATCGTTGCCGCTCGAAGAGCATTAGATTTAACTCTAATAACCAAAGATGAGTTCTTCGAATTTTATCAATCCCGTATTGCGGATGGGGTAAGAGGAGACCGAAGTGGAGGTGACTTTTACGCAACACAAACTTTCCGTGTTGGCCGTCGTTTCACAGAAACTGTGATTAGAGCAACAAGGGAAGGAAAACTACTCTATAACGAGGCCTATCGTCTGACAGGTCTAAAAGGTAAAACCTTTTACGAATATGCGGAACGCCTTGGTTTCGGAGGTGACGCATGAGCAAATTTCTGCTAGATGCAAATATTTTCATCGAAGCTTATAGAAGATATTATTCCTTCGACATCGCTCCAGCTTTTTGGAGTGCTTTAAAACAAAACGCAGAAGCCGACCTATTGGTAAGTATTGATCGTATATATGATGAAATTAACCATTATGATGACGATGACGAGCTTAAAAGATGGGCAAACAGTGAATTCCGGAGCTGGTTTATATCTACTGACAATGAAGAAGTGTTTAAAGCGTATAGAGAAGTTATTGAATGGGTAATGGGTCAAACACAATTTACTGAACCAGCAAAGGCAGAGTTTGCTTCTGTTGGAGATAGCTGGTTAATAGCTTGTGCCAAAACCCACGATTATATTATAGTAACGCACGAAGGATATGACGCTAATATAAAAAGGAAAATTCCTATACCAAATGTCTGCCGAGCTTTTGGTATAACTTATATTGATACCTTTGAAATGCTTAGAAGATTAAATATACGGCTTGGGTAAGATCAATAATATATTGTTTCGTAATGCAAACTGATTGGATATTATTTATATACAAGATTCACCCGAAAATAGGTCTGTGAAATACCCTGGTCAGATCCAAACCCGGAAAATCAGGATGGATAAATTTGTCGCCCGGACCGCCGGCGACTATTAGGGCATAGTTTTCGCCCTTAAGCATAAAGGCTTCCAAGGTGTTTTCTTCAGGATCTACAAGCCAGAAGTGAGGAATCCCTGCCTTGCGATAGATTTCCATCTTCTGCAAGCGGTCTTTCCGGCGGTTTGCTGGGGACATGATTTCCGCCACTAAATCACAAGGGCCGTCAATGCGTTCCTTCCGCTTTATTTCCCTGCGAGCACCGGAGACAAGCAAGATATCCGGCTGAAGGACATTTTTCATAGTTAAAGTGACATCCAAAGGGGCAAAAAAGAGTTCGCCCTCAGAATCAAAATCATCAAAGAAGTCGGCCAACTGTCGATAGAGTACCGAGCAAACCCGTTGGTGATGCATCGAAGGTGATGCCTCTTTTACTAGAAATCCTTCCAGGATCTCTACCCGGTAACCCGGTTCTTCCGGAAGCTTTAAATAATCTTCATAGGTATATCCGCCCTGCTCGGCGTAAACGGGACCTTCTTCTTTAACAGGACCTTCTTCTTTAATGGATATCTCGCCCCTTGCCAAAGCGGACAGCACTGGTACTTTTTCATACCGGTATTGTTTCTCTCCCAGTTCTATTACGGGGATCTTTTTTTGTCGGGTATACCTCCGGATCGTTTCTACCGAAAGATTCAGAATCTCCGCCAATTCCTGAGCAGTGAGTAATTCCTCCATGGGATCACCTCCACTACCTGGTATAATTATAACTAAACGCAATTTATATCAGGTAAACAAGTTAACCAGGGTACAATAATGATGCCTATTGATTGTTAAGCAAATATCGCTGACCCCGCAACTTTTAAATCAGTAAACCAATAAGAACGGACAACATCCTGCTTGCGATAGGTCATAAAATGATCAATCTCAAAGTCTTCAAACCCATAGACCAGCACCACTTCCTGTTTGGGATCAATAATCCAATACTCCTTCACACCGGAGATCATGATGGTATTTAATTTATCTACCATATCTTTAGACCGAGTACTTGGCGACAATATCTCTGTGACCAGGGCCGGTGTGCCCATGTACCGCCCTTTTTCATTGGTATTCTCATCCACATCACAGGCAATAATCAAATCCGGCTGCATTACATCGGGTTCCTTAAATCCTTCTTTATAAAAACGGACGTCAAAAGGAGCATAGAATACCTTACACTGTTTCCCCTTGAGATACTCCCTGAATTCAACATGCAAGTTACCGGAAATCTCTTGGTGGGTGGTGCTTGGCGAGCTTAACAACACGATTTCCCCATTGATGAATTCCATCCGTAAATCGCTTTTCTCGTAGATTTCCATATATTCCTCATAGGAAACCTTTTTGCCACCATACTCGTAGTCTAAGGCCTTCTCTTTCATGATAAAATAGCGGTCATAGTCCGTGATATAGGGTGCCAGCCGCACTGCTTTTTTACCGTTTTTCGTAATCACCACTTCGTTATCGTCGCTAACGTAATCCAAATACATCCCTAGATTGCTCTTTAGCTCTGTCGCCGTTATTGTTTGTTTAACTTTACCTTCGTCTTTATCTTTCATTGCCCAATCACCTCGTACGGTTATTATATAATATCGTATGATTTGTTTCAAGTTAATATTAATTTCGTACGATTGAGGCTGTGCCGAGCATATTGTCATACTGCCATTGAAAAGTAAATTGCCGACAGTTATATATTCTTTTGGAAGTTTATTTCTTTATCGCATATCCCTTTGCGTATAGTAAGCAATTCCTATAGCGCCCGGACCTACATGTAAGCCAATAACCGGCCCGATATCAGAGATAACTACGTTTACTTTTAGCATATCCTTTATCATTTGACAAAGCTCTTTAGCTTCTTTTAAACAATTAATATGTGCGACCGAAATTTCTCCTAAACCGTACTGCTTAATATCATGAAGCATTCTATCAA
>CALBJS010000303.1 GCA_937892995.1 uncultured Peptococcaceae bacterium
GTAGAAGAGCCTTGGGGGGGGTCCGTGGCTGGAGCACCTGAGGATATTTCTTCTATGAGCGGAGATTCTTCCAAAGTCACCTCTTTTTCTGTTGGCTCTTCTACCCTGGATGTTTGTGCGGCTAATTCTTTCTCTAATTTCCGCTGTTCATTAAACGAATTTAAGGAAGTGTAAAGGGGATAAAGACTAAGCATTATCCCCGTTATCACTAGGATGAAGGATATTCTGTTGATGATTTTTTTATTGACTTTTTTCATATCCTTCACCTGTTAGAAATATTATTTTTCAGTTACTTTATTGATCGTTTTGCATTACTCTTTTCTTTACTGTAGCACTTTTTATTTTTATTATCTAGGATTGTTTGTGTATATTGAGTTAATTCTCTGTTATTTCTATTAGCTTCTATTATCTCTGGAATCTGCGGAGGAGAATTCCCAGGGCTGCTAAAGTCGACCCGCTTAAGAGATAACCTGCTGTATTGCCGCCTGTTTTGGGTAGTTCTCCTGCCGGCGGAGTAAATACTTCGGGTTCTTCAGGAATGACTACAGGCTCTTCAGGAGGAGTTAGGACCGGCTCTTCCGGGGTTGGGGTGATAGGTTCTTCAGGGTCCGAGCCAGGGCCAGATCCACCGCCGGAGCTAACCTTTCGATTGGTGACTTCAAAAAGTGCAATGTGATCCTCATTAAATACTACAAGGGTGTAAGCTCCAAGGCTGGATCTGTATCCTTGGGGAACTTGTTCACTGAGATAGTAGGTTTTACTGATATCCAGACCTTCAAATACGAGTTTACCCTTATTTTCAGCACTGACATCGGTATTGCCCGACAGGTATTCTACATATTTATCGGTTTCGCCGGATTTAATATAGAGAGTAAATTTAACGCTTTTTCCATCCCAAGGAAGTCCTCTTTGATTAAGCTTGGTAATTTCAACAGAACCAAATACCGGTTCCTGGCCATATCCGGCATTGACTACGTTTACTGTGATTTCACCGCCTGCTTGGATTGTTATCCCATAACAGCCATTATTACCAACGGCAGTTCCATTAAAGTAAGGGTTAAAACCTTCCGGTGCTCTTTCATGCAGGCAATATTCGCCCGGAGCCAAGTTATCAAATTCTAGAGTGCCTTCTCCTGCGATACCTTGGGTAACTACGGCATAATCACCAAACAGCTCATACAGATCAAAGTAAGCTACCGGAACATCCATCACCCTATAGACCGGGGTTTCACCATTGTCGTTGTATTGATAGGTTTTATTGATTATGATCTTACCTGTAGTTGGGGGCGGGGTGCTGCCTTCGGTATTCACGGCAGCCAATACAATTGCTGTTGTCGAGTCTACTACTATTTCATAATAGCCGTCATCATTGGCTGTCATATCTGTAATTGAAAGAGTATAGCCTTCTGGGGCTTTTTCCTTAAGATAATAGGTACCAAATGAAACATCTGAGAATGTCGCACTATCTTCCCCTGTAATCGTCAGGTTACTGCGTGATGGGAGATATTCACCCTCTTCTTTGATGTAAAGCCCGAAAATAGCGACCGGTGCGGTTTCCTCTTCAACCAGGGCCGGTGAATAGGTTTTGTTAATCTGAATCGAGCCCATAGACGGAGGCGGAGTGCCATTTTCGGTATTCACGGCAGCCAGTACAATTGCTGTTGTCGAATCTACTACTATTTCGTAATAGCCGTCAGCACTGGCTGTTATACCTGCAATCGAAAGAGTATAGCCGGTGAGAGGTACTTCTTTCAGATAATAAGTGCCATACTCGAGATTAGAGAATGTCCCACTGGTTGCTCCTGTAATTGCCAGGTCACTGCCTGTTTGAGTATAGTCATCCCCTGCCTTGGTGAAAAGCCGGAAAGTAGCAACCGGTGCGGTTCCCTCTTCACCTAGGGCCGGTGAATAGGATTTGTTAATCTGAATTGCTCCCGTGGAAGGGGGTGCGACGGTCATGGTGTTCACTACGTTTACAGGAATATTCTGTATTCCTTCTTTATCAACCGTAATTTTTGTATAAGGACTTAGATCTGAGGTATATCCTCCCGGAACAACTTCGCTTAGATAATAGTCGCCCGGATTTAAGTTAGCGAAGGTTAAGATTCCTGCAGCATTAGTTGTTCCGTTTTTAAATGATTTATACTTTCCTTTGTCCTTAGTGTCCAGATTAAATCTTACATTGGCTTGTGCTTGCTCATCCTGATCTACCTTTGTAATTTGGATCGTGCCCTTTCCACTGACGACTGAAAAATTGTCTGTATTATTCGGCTGAAACGTATTGCTAGGGCTAACCCAAGCCTTATAACCGTTTTTGGAGTAGTCATAGCCTCCTACGGCATCCCATAAACTGATCGGTCCGAAATTTCCACTTCCGTTAACGGTGATTACGGCAGATGAACTAGTTCCTAAGGGAGTACCGCCAGGGTTAGTCACTCGAACCCACAATTTACTGTTTGCTTTGAAGCCGTAACCTTTAAGATGGACATCTTGTCTGCTATTATATGCGTTTTCGTTTACCTCATTTCCCGCTTTATCTGTGGTTTTTATATTACCGGTAAATGGTCCTGGCCCCTTCATAAGGATAGGTGCGAAGATTCTTTCTCCAAAGACCGGAGTCAGTTCTTCAGTTTGCTCTTCATCCCCTGTCCCGGAATCACCATCCCCTTCTTCGGAAATACCCTGTTCGTCTGAGATACCCTGGTCATTGGAGTCCCCTTGGTTATTTCCTTGGTCACCGCCTTCGCCGCTTCCGGAGCTATCAGCCGCCTCACCTTGAAGCGTTATCCCTGGGGAATCCCCGGAATCTACTGTGTTGGCAAAGGCCATGTTAAAAGAGAATACCAACGTAAATATCAGACAAAGGGTCAAAACTTTAATGGCCCGGCTATTTTTGTTGAGCATGTTATTCCTCCCTCAATAATTTATTTTTGTAAAATAATTAAGCTCGTAAACTATGAGACTTCTTCTTTACTCTCCCAGGAGCCCAGCTCGGTTTGATCGTCCTTAATATTAGCTTTCTCCGCAGCCTCATTAATTAACATGATCATTTCCAGCTCGCTTCGGAAGTGCTTGGTTTTTTTCCCTTCTAACCACTGGATCATCCCTTGCCAGCTAGCGTTTTGTCTATATTGAATTCGGACCAGAAATGATGCCCCAGCACGGGTAATGTCTTCCTTACTACTAGGCATCAAGCCACCACCTTCGTATAATATATTATTGCCAAGTTCGTAATCTGCAGCTAGCCTGAGGTAAGCCGGTTTCCTCCATTTTTTCATGTATCAGCTTTATTAACTCCCCGGCACTCCTAAATGTCCGAGACTGACCCGAGCCCACATGTTCGATCTTTCCCTGAAGATCGCAGTTTTCTCCGGAGTATATTTTTAGGATGAAGGATGCGTTCTTATTCCCCGGGGGAGGATTTATTCGTTTAGGAATGGCTTGCGTTCCCGTCATTCTTGCCCCCCTTCATATGTAAAATAGGAATTCGGTTTACCTGTTTCCAGTATAAACGAGAGGTGTTACAACTTAGTTACAGGCAAATTACATCTTGATAACAAACTAAAAAAGACAGCCTTTCGGCTGTCCGGCGAGTCAAATCAATGTTTTAAAAGTCTGAAATGGATTCTTGAACATTTTCTTTTCGTATCATCATTATTTCCAATTACACATTACCATATTCTTACAATAAAGATTAGTCGGGCTCAGTAAGCATTCTTTCGAAATAAGACCACAAAAACCGTCTGCCACAGGATTTTCAGATCTAAGCGGAAAGTCCATTCTCTTACATACTGCACATCATATCTTAAGGTTTCCGCCAGGGTGAGTTCGCTGCGACCATTGACCTGAGCAAGCCCGGTAACCCCGGGGGGCATATTCAGTCTTGTCTGCTGTTCGGGAGTGTACTGATCGGCGATCTCGGGAACTTCGGGACGAGGGCCTACCAGACTCATGGTTCCATTCAGGATATTCAGAAGCTGGGGTAATTCATCCAAACTGGTCTTCCTTAAAAAGCGGCCGCTGTTGGTAATTCTGGGATCGTCTTTTTCTTGGAAAATAAACTCCTCGGGGTTGAACTTACCATCCTTCTTTAACTGCTCAATCTTCTCTTTCATCACTGTATCAGCATTGGGCACCATGGTACGGAATTTATAAATCGTAAAAAGAACTCCACCCCGTCCTACCCTCTGCTGACGAAAAATGGCCGGACCCGGGGAATCTACTTTGATCCAAAGGACTATAAATAGCCAGAGGGGGGAGATTAGGATAAGTAAAGGTATAGCGATAATCAAGTCTAAAATACGTTTAGCAAGTATAATAATAATCACTCCGTCTAAGGCTATTTTCTTACTCTCTGCACAACCGTCTGCACAGCCTCGATAACATCTTGGACGTCAATCTCGCTCATCTTGGGATAGAGAGGCAAAGATATTATCCGGTCGAAGACACCTTCAGCCTGAGGGAAATCCCCGTGCTTATAACCGTAAGTATCCCGATAATAAGGATGAAGATGTACAGGGATGAAATGAACACTGGTGCTGATGTTCTCTTCTTTAAGTAATTCTATAAACTCGGCTCTGTCCACTGTTATTCTTTCCAGGTTAAGCTTGATTACATACAAATGCCAGGCATGGCGAGCATGATCAAGATTTGTCGGTATTCCCAGTTCAGGAAGCTTGCTAAATGCTTCATTATAACGTTCCACAGTAAGCTCACGAATGGTCTGCATGAAGCCGAGCTTAGAGAGCTGAACCATTCCTAAGGCGGCCTGGATATCGGTCATATTGTACTTATACCCCGGAAACTCGACCTCGTAAAACCAAGACCCTTTGGCGGTGTAGCGATTCCAAGCATTACGGCTCATGCCGTGCAGGCTATAGGTTCTGAGCTTAGCTGCTAATTCATCGTCATTAGTAGTTACCATGCCGCCTTCGCCGGTCATTAAATTTTTAGTGGCATAAAAAGAAAAGGCTGTAGCATCCCCGATAGAGCCTATCATCCTGCCCTTATACTGAGTATAGACAGCATGGGCTGCATCTTCTAAGACAAATAGATTGTGCCTCTTAGCAATATCCATAATCTCCTCCATCTCACAGGGAAGACCGGCGATATGTACCGGGATGATGGCTTTGGTCTTGGAAGTAATCTTTTCTTCTATCTTAGTATGATCTATATTCATGGTCTTCGGATCGATATCTACAAATACAGGGGTAGCACCGCAATGAATAATGACATTAGCAGTCGAGGTAAAAGTCATAGGAGTGGTAAGGACTTCATCTCCTTCTCCGATCCCCGCTCCTACCAAGGCAATATGCAGTCCGGCAGTACAGGAATTAACAGCTATAGCATGCTTAGCCCCGACATACTCTGCAAAGCGTTTCTCGAACTCTACGGTTTTGGGACCCTTAGTAACCCAATTGGATTTCAGGCAATCGACCACCGCCTGAATTTCCTCTTCTTCGATCAAAGGTAAATTATAAGGTAATAAATTTTGGCGTCTTGGGCTCATTGAGATGCCCCCCCTTTTTTATTCATTAAATTTTCATCTGTATTCCAATTCTATTCTCTTCGATTTAGACAGGATTCTTTTTAGGAAAATCGTCTACTCTATTTTAACATGGTTCAGACTAGGTTGATGATTTTTTCCCAAGGTTGGTCGGTAATTTTTCCAGCCACTTTTGGATAATACTCTGCCAGGAGTAATTCTTCAGCACATATTCCCGTCCTCGGATAGCAAGTTCTGCACAGTATTCCGGATTCTTTCTCAGTTCGAGGATAGTCCGGGCTAAGAGTCTCGGGTTCTCCGGCTCCAAGACTACCCCTCCCCCGCTTTCCCTGACGATCTCAGCACCCTCACCTTCGCCCACATAGATTAAGGGCTGGCCGCTGGCTAGAGCAGGAAAAACCTTCGAAGGTCTTACCCCTTCAGCTAGCTTATAACGTCTTAAGGTAGATAGACTGAGACTGCTGAGAGCATAATAGCGGGGAATAACCTCCAGGGGCTGAAAATCTATGAACTTAACATTAGTCAGCTTCTTTCCCCGGGCAATCTCTTCCAGCTTCGGTCTTTCCGACCCGTCACCTACAAAGAGGAAGAAGATCTCTTCTTCCTGACGCAAAATGTCGGCCGCTTCCAGAGCCGTCTCGATTCCGTGGGCATAACCCATCGTACCGGCATAGAGAATGATGTATTTACCTTGGAGTCCCAAGCTTTCTTCAAGTTCCTGATCCTTCTTTCTAGGTTGAAATAAATCAGTATCTACCCCATTAGGCAGAAATAAAATATCTTCCGGTGGAACACCTTTCTTCTTCAGGCCCTCTACTATCCCCTGAGTCTGGGCCGAAAGTCTAAAAGCCTTACGGTAAAAAAAGGCTTCCAGCCATTCACTCATTCTGATGAGCTGTTTATTGGACACCAGTCCTAATTGGACAGCCGATTCCGGCCATAAGTCCGAGACATTAAATATGTATGGTGCTTTTTTCAGAAGAGAAGCGATATTCGCCGTAAACCCTATGAAAAGAGGTGGAGATTCCACCACGATAAGGTCTTGCTCGCCGGAACGAAATATTCCATATAGAGATGTGAAAACAAAAGAAAAATAATTCAGAAGACGCAGCCAAAATCTGCCCGGCTTCACGGGATAGATCCAAGTTCTTAGGATTCTAATCCCTTCCAGCTCTTCCTCGGCATAAAATTTACCCCGGTATTCAGCGGGAATCAGGCCTGTGGGATGATTAGGAAAAGCAGTGACGACCGTCACCTGATGTCCCTCGTGCTTCAATCCCTTAGCCAATTCCCAAAGACGGACCTGAGCCGCTCCCTTCTCCGGTGGGAAGTATTGAGTTAATAACAAAATACGCATAGATACTCCTACCTAAATCAAACTTTAATATTATACTCTCGATTAAACCCTAGGATCACAAGTAGGGCACAGCTTAGCCAGAGAATAGGATCTTCGAAGAAGCGTCCTTCACCCTGGGAACTGATAAACACCGTTAAAATCCAAAGCAAGTAACCGGCACCCACATAATATTTATTATTGTAGTCATTAAAAATACTTAAATAACCGCTATTCTGGGAATAAAACTTAAATAATTTGCTTAGAAGAACTACCCAGAGTGCAGCCAGAACGGTAAGTCCGACTACTCCCAATTCAGCGGCAATGGTTAGAACCGTGGTGTGCGATAAGGTAGCACCGTCAGGTACATTCTTCAGAGCGATATAATCGTTCAAAAAGACGGTCTGGAAACTTCCGAGACCCGTACCGAGGATGGGATTATCTTTAAATATAGCGAGTGCCGCTTGCCAAAGATATAGTCTCTGAGGATTGGAGACAGCAAAACCCTGGGTTAGGGAAAGCATCCTCTCCCAAATATCGGGACGAATGAATAAGACGATAGCCCCACATAAAGCCCCTAAACCGAGCACCCAAAGCACTGCTTTTCTGTTGGGCAAAAAGATCAGAGCAACGATCAGGATAGCCAACAGGGTAAGCATCCCTCCCCGGGAAGAAGTCAGAACCAACTGGGCGAGCAGAATGGCCAGACAGGCCATGTAGGCAAGTTTGGTACTCTTGTCCCTAGTATAAAGCTGAAGTATAAAGTTAGCCACAATTCCTAAGATAATAAAACGGGCAAAGATATTAGGATCTACGAAAGTTGCATTAACCCTTAGGGTATGTTCTTTTAAAAGATGATCTGCTTGCCAGATAAGATTACCGCTAAATCCTTCGTAAAAGGTTAGTGGTGCTAAAAGCAAAGCGGTAACATGCACAGCTTGGAAAGGGAGGAGTGAGCGTTCTTTATCGATAAGAAGGGCAATGGAGATAAAGACAGCAAAGAGAACTAAGAGCCTCATCGCCTCAGCTACAGTCTTTCCGGGATCTGCTGAATATACAACACTGGCTGCACCCAGAACCAAGTAAATCACGAGAATGATGGTCAGGGGGTCTTTAATTATTGCTCCCAGCTTACGCCGCATCTCCCAAGAAAGAAAGAGGCGAAAGAAGGCAGCCAGGATCAAGGCCAGACTTGTAAATCTGGTCAAGGATACCATCCCCAGCATCTTTCCCACTATTCCCAGATCAGGATACCAGGTAGTTGAGATCTCCAGGGCAACCGCTATTCCCAGTAGAGGTATGAGCCAGATCGGTTTCTTAATCATCAGTACCAGTAGAGTTATTACTGTGATTCCGAGGATTAACCACTGATACATTTTCTTATCCTCCTTTACGTTTTTTTACTTTACGTTTATTTCACTTTTTGCTTAATTTACGAATCTGTCCAAAAGCATATCCGCCTATCTTTCGGAAATCATGATCTAAAGCGATAAGAACAGTACAAAAGACTATTCCTGCCAGGGCCGAAGATATAAGTGGATTCCAACCCTTAGAGATCCAGGCAGTCCCGGCCATTAGGGCTGAAGCCAAGAAGATCAGGGGTAACTGCCGCCAGATACGGATTTTATACACTCCTCTTCTAACCAGGAAGTAATAGCCTGAAAAGATATAGATCTCCACGATAATTAGAGCATAGGCTGCCCCATAAACCCCCAGGTAGGGGTTAAGAATCATGATCAAGATAAAGAGCAGAAGCAGGGCTGAACCTTGTACTATGGTTCTTTGCCATTGACGATTGGTGGTAGTGAGGACATCACCGAGCGAAAAACTCATGCACTCTAAAGCAAAAAACCAGGAAACTATCATCAGGATCGGGATAGATTCATTGAATTTTCCCGCATAAAGCCATTCGACCAGAGGTGCTGCTAATATAAAGATAAGTACACTACCCGCTATCCCTATGGCAGAAAGTACTTTAAAAATCTTTTCGATAGTATCTTGATGTCTTGCTTGATCCGACTCACCTAACTGATAAAGTGCGGGATAGATGGCACTGGTCATCAGACTGGGTAAAAAGACGAGCATCAGTACTAACTTATAGGCTGCTGAATAGATCCCCACTTCCACATTAGTAGCCGTAAGAGATAAAACTAAAATACTGAGTTGGAAAAAGATATTATAAAAAATACGATGAATTCCGAAAGGCAGCCCCTTCTTAACCATAGTCGGAATACTATGAGCTTCGACCTGGGGTTTAACCTTCCCCTTCAGGGCCAGATAAATAAGAATACTAATCAGAATATAACTTACCAGATGAGTAACTGTGATGGCAACTACCCCTAAGCCGGTAAGTATGACTCCTATGGTCAAAATAGCTATGAGTAGAGTAGTGAGAAACTGAAATCCTGCCGCTAAATACATTTTTTGAATCGCTTGGTAATAATTATAAACTGATTGGTTAAGAGCGTTAAAGCTTACGGCCACCCCCAGGATGACAATCATAGCCTTAACTGTAGGACTATAGCCGGCAAAGAACATGAAGATTAGCATGCAAAGATAGCATAAAATGGCAGCTGAGCTTTTAAAAGCCAGTGTATTCCCAAAGTATTTGGGCAGGACAGCCGCATTACGCGAACCTTCCTGAACCATTAACTGGCTTATCCCCAGCTCGGAAAAAAGAATGATAGTCCCGACGAAGGCATAAGCTGTCGAATAATCCCCAAAAGGACCGGGTCCCAAATAGCGGGTCACAAAAATACCTACCACGGCAGTTATCGCCTTGGCAAGAATCCCGGATACTCCTAAAGCTGTAGCGTTTTTAGCGATGAGACGGGTATCCATAAAAAATATCACTTCTTCGAAATATAATCCTGAAACTTACGGCAATAAATCGCCAAGTACTTATCCAAGCGATAATCTCCAAGGGCTAAGACCTCATCCTCTCGTAGATCTTGAGAAGTTTTTCTTCCATCTTGCCCCAGTTATATTCTTCCCCGACAGCTTTGATCCCATTATCCCCCATTTCTTTACAAAGGCTGGGGTCCGACAAGAGGATACTTATCGCCTTTCCTATTTCTTCCGGCTTGGTAGGGTCAACTATAATTCCACTATTATGACTCGTCAGAAAACGTTTAATGGGGGGCAAGTTACTTCCGACTACCGGTATCCCACAACTCATATATTCAAATTGCTTAATAGGGATATTTTTATAGTATTTCGGCAAAGGAAGAAGGGTAACAACGCCCACTCGGGACTTACGGATATACTCTTCAACTTCGAGGTGAGGAACCCGTCCGGCAAAGAGAATATTCTTATCAAGATCATGCTCTTCAATATACTTAAAGACGAGCTCTTTTCCTTGAGCATCATCAAAAGGACCGACAAATACCATCTTCAGCTCAGGGAATTTATCCTTTATAAGGTTAATGGCCTGAACAACGTTAAACACTCCCCGTTCCAGGGTGATACCTCCCTGATAGATAACATCATATTCTTTCTCCGTAGTATCTTCCTTAGGTGCAAAATCGGAAAAATTATAGATTACATCCACCCGGGAATTATATTTCTCAAATCTCTCCTTGACCGCATCATCAGCGGTAATGATCTGGTCGAATTTTCCGGCCAAGTAAGTCTCACTCTTATCGACGAGCAAGGTAGCTAAGGGCCTCAGTAATTTCGGCACTTTCCTGGACATGCTCATCATGTCCGGATAATGTTCATGCACATCATAGATGAGTTTAGCCTTAGGGAGGGCTTTTTTTATTTTAAGCACTTTATAAATAAGCTCAAAATCATGAAAATGATAAATATCGGCCCGGACCTCAATGGCTTTAGCCACGACCGTGTCACCCAGCTTGAATCGTCCATACAAGGAATCAGCTTTCTGAACCCCTAAGAATTTAATGCCTTGTTCTGTGTATTCTTCTCTATCATCCGGAACAATAATGGTGATATCTTGATATTTCTTCCGGAGGGATAGTGCCTGTTTATAAAAGATTCTATTATCAAGTGCCTGGTGACCTGTGGTCAAAATACATATCTTCAAAACTGATTTACCTCCCACTTTCCTAGAATCTCGCACAATCTATACCCTACTGTCATCTGTTTAACCCCTGTCTTATCTGCCTCAACCTCAATTATCTGTTTTAATCCCTACTAGCTTTTATCACCACTGCTTAGTAATCACTACTACCTTCTTTAGCGAGTAGGGACTTATAAATCGAGATGGTGCTTCGGGCATTATGAGACCAGGTAAATCCGTTAGTAACAGTATTTCGACCTGCTTTAGCCAAACTCTTGGCGTATTCCGGACTACTCAGCAGAGAATCTAGGGCTTGGACAATATCTTCAACGTTTTGCGGGCGGACGAGCAAGCCATTTTGACCGTGAATAATCACATCTTCAATACCTTCTCCCCTCACCCCGATCACGGGTACCCCTTGGGCCATAGCTTCGAGATAAACTACCCCAAAACCTTCCTGCCAGCTTGGAAGGCAGAAAATATCCCCTTGGGCTATTTGGCTCATAGCCTCGGGATGAGCTAATTTTCCTAAGAAGACAACCTGCTTGCGAAGATCTAACTCAGCCACGAGGCTTTCCAAGGATTGCCGCTCTTCCCCATCTCCTACGATGTAATATTTAAGCTCAGGATATTTGGGTATTAATCTGGAGAGGGCTTGAAGGTTTAGATCAAGACCTTTAGTTTTTTTAAGATTGGAGACACTGACTATTTTAAGTTCTTCCGTAAGTTTCAATTCGGGTTTTAAGTTCTCAACTTGAACAGGCTTACAATCCTTTAAGTCTATTCCATTATTTATTACTGTGATCTTGGAGGGGAAGGGCTCGTCTTTAACGATATTTTTCAGTTTGGTGCTAACCGTGATAATCTTGTCTGTTCCCTTAAGAACTTGAAATAATCTGTCCTTGCATTTTTTTCCTTTATGCATGGTAGACTGAAAATCCTGGCCATGAATAGTGACAACTGTGGATAGGTGATATTCATCTTTCAATAAAAAAGCAGCGTGACCATCAGGCAGAGCAACATGGGCCTGGATAAGCTCAAATTGGAAATCCCTATGTAGCTTCCTTACAAGTTTGCGGATTCCCCGATACATGAAAAATCCCGAATGCTCCAGTAAATATGACCTCGGGAACTCGAGATACCTGGGATAATATACTTCCACACCTTCGATAAAGTCTTGGTGCGGAATGGCGGAGTAAGCTTTCCATTTCTTTTTAAGGATAGGCAAAGGCCAAGGAGCATAAGGAACAGGAGAAATAACCTTTATTGCACACCCTTGATCAATTAAGGCCCTGACCTGTTTATGAATGAAAATTCCATAAGCACTATTCTGGGCAGACGGATACATATGCGAGATAACTAAGACCTTCATAAGCAGACCTCTTAGTCCAAAATTCGTATTCCCTAGACATCTCTTCAGCGTTACTTCTGTTGCATTCGCACTCGCTGCATTTGACCACTCTTTGCCATCCATGACATCGTGGCACTAGGTTCATCCATGGCCGTTGCTACTCACTTGCCGCTAAATCTACACTCGATAATCTTCAGTAAAGGTTATCGCTCTCTGCAATATTGCTTATCAACTTTTTACAGCGGAATCATTTATTAAATCTGGCTTTTCTCTGAGGGAATTATATACCAGACCCATGCAGATAGCAAAAATAGTCATGAGTTGGAGATTATAAAAGATGCCTGCTAAAAAGTTAAAGACAAAAATAGAAGGCAGAACAGCTATATAAGCGGCAATGAGCTGGGTAGGCTGATCGAAGGGCACTCCCCTACCTAATTCCCCGGCCTTCCGGCGAATATTTTTTAATCCTTGGACCCAAGGCAGCAGGAATAAACTCAAGTAGATCGCTAACCCGACGAAACCATACCTTCGGGCATACAGGGCATATTCATTATCCACTAAGGTGGTCATGACGTATTTCTGAGTACCCCACCCAAAAACGGGAGACTCCCAGATACTGCCTATAGCTGCACCCCAACGGTCCATATGACCCTGGAAGGAAGTACTCGTGGAGAAATCCAGTCCTTCGTGAAGTCTGTAGAAGAAGTCCGCCGAAGCTGTCAGAAAGAGTAGTAAGGTTAGGAGGAACAGTGCAAGGATCTTAATAATCACCTTTTTATTGCGTTTATGGTAAAGGAAAGACCAGATGGATAGAACGGTAAAAAGTAAAGCGATACCAAATAAAGCCGTCCTGGAGATGGTCAGAAATTCAAGCTTAATCACCAGCCCGATCAGAATGAGGAGCTTCCAGGGGAACTTGTCCCCATCTTCCCCGAAAAAATAACGGACAGTAAAGTAAGCTAAAGCGATAACTGTGAAAATTCCAAAAAAGTTAGGGTTATCAAAAGTCCCCAGTACTCTTGCCGGATTGCCGGTAATAAGATGTTCCCAATGTTGTTGGTTAAAATAAGGTGACAGCCAAGTGTTCAGGTTCAGGGGATTTAAATGCTGTCCCCAACCAAAGAGAAGGAGAAAGATAATCCCGGAAAGAAATGCTTTGCTTAAAAAGTCAAATTCGGCTCGCTTGATATCAATAGATAATACCAAAGTAATAACCAGGAAATATTTAAAAAAGGTCACCAGCTCCATAACGTCTCTTAAGCCGTAGTAGCCGGCTTTCTTGATATACACTCCATAAAAGTTGGAAATAAAATACGAGATAGTCAAAAGAGCAAAGATTATGATGATGAGTTTGAGTTCTTTTTTTTGTAATCTTAGCTCCTCTTTCTCCTTTTCCCGGAAGCGGAATCTATTCCGGATGAAAAATAAAACATTCAGCCCAAAAATACTGAACAATAACAATTCATCCAGACGGATATTAGGAAGGGATGGATGGATGGTGAAAGATGGTAAGATCATTGCCGAAAGCATAACTGTAACCAGTAGAAACAGTCTATGCTCATTCCGTCTTGTGATGCCGTTATTCCAGAACATTTTTCCTCCTCAGGTCATGGATTTCGGGGTCTCAGGGGAAGGTTGCTCGCAACATGCTTGATGACATGGGACGAATGCCCTGTTTCATTGGCTTAGAATACTGAAGATATTACTTGGCCGATTTGTTCTTGCTGATCGGTGGTAAGTTCAGGATAACAAGGAATAGCTAAAGCCTGGGAGCAAGCTTCTTCAGCCAGCGGGAGATCACCGGCTTGATAGTTAAGATAAGCAAAGGCTTTCTGGAGATGAAGGGGCAGCGGATAATATACCCCACTGGCAATCCCTTGCTCGTCCAGGGCCTTAGCAATTTTCTCCCTATGCTTAGAACGCAGGACATAAAGATGATAAATTGATTTAGCCTCCGGATCGTTAGCAGGCAGGGTTATTTTCCCTTGAGCAGCTAAAGGTTTGAGAAGCCGATCATAAATCTTAGCCTTTTCCCTCCGACTAGTATTCCACTCCTCAAGATATTTAAGCTTCACCCTGAGTATGGCAGCTTGCAGCTCATCGAGGCGGCTATTTTGCCCGATCTCTTCATGGTAATATTTCTCTCGACAACCATGAAAACGCAGGGTTCTGACTTTATCTGCTATCCGGTCCTCATTCGTGACAACCATGCCGCCGTCTCCATAGGCACCCAGATTCTTAGTGGGAAAGAAGCTGAAGGTTCCGGCATCTCCTGCAGATCCTGCTTTTTTGCCCCGATATTCTGCCCCTATGGCTTGAGCTGCATCTTCAATAACTTTACTTGCCGGCAAGAGCCATCATTTTATCCATATCAACCATCTGGCCAAAAATATGCACCGGGATCACCGCTTTGGTACGAGAAGTGATCTTTCCTTCAATTTTATCAATATCTATATTCAGGGTTAGGGGATCAATATCCACAAATACCGGGGTAGCACCTGCTTTGGCAATGGTCTCTGCTGAGGCGAAAAAAGTAAAAGGACTGGTTATGACTTCATCCCCCGGCCCGATATTACAGGCCTGCAGGGCCAGTTCTAAAGCATCGGTGCCATTCCCGACACCGAGGGCATGCCGAGTTCCACAGTATTCCGCTATCTCCTTTTCGAAGGTTTTCATTTCAGGGCCGAAAATAAATCTACCGGAATCAAGTACACCCAAAACCGCTTGATCGATTTCATCTTTAATAGACAGGTATTGAGCTTTTAAATCTAAAAGTGGAATAGCCACAATAATTATTCTCCCTTCCTCACCCATTTTGAAAACCCTATCAATAAGGGTATACTCTCTCTTCGTTTATTTCAAGGCATCCAGTAGTTCATCTTCGGGAACATCCCTAACCACTTTAGCCGGGAAACCTTTAAGGACTTTAGATGGGGGGGTGTCTTTGGTGACCAGAGAACCTGCGGCTACAAAAGCCTCCTCCGCCACTTCCACTCCCGGCAGGAGAATCGCTCCCCCGCCTATTCTGGCCCCTCTCCGGATGGTAGCCCCCTTGATATATTTAAAACGTTTCTCTGTCCGTCCCATATAATTATCGTTAGTGGTAGTAACCATAGGGGCAATGAATACCCTATCTTCTATCTCCATGTACGCTGTGAGATAAGAGCCGGTCTGGATTTTGGTATAGGCTCCTATCCTGGTATCATTCTCCACAGCACTCCCGCTTCCGACTACGACTTTCTCCGCTAAGAAACAACGTTCCCTAAGGAGAGCCCTGTCCCCAATAAAGACTCCCTCCGAGAGGACCGTTCCTGAATAAATGACTGTGGAACAGCCGATAGTACAATTAGGACCAATCTTTAGGGCCGGCAGATCATTCCGGCTTTTCGCGGTACTTGTGGCAGCCGCTCTGGGAGGTCGTCCGATGGTTGAATTACTACCGATATAAGTTCCATCAGCAATCATTGTCCC
>CALBJS010000304.1 GCA_937892995.1 uncultured Peptococcaceae bacterium
AGCCTTTGTCTTCCATAGGACCTTATCATTCCTTTCACCCTATTTTTTGATTTTCTTCCTCCCACTATTTTTAGCGATGGAAGATCCTCAACGAATAATATTGCAAATAGTATGCCAACAAAAAAAGAAACAAGAACCTTGAATTTTAGTATGTTTTGCTAAAAAGGATTTAAGAATTTGTCCCAAATACTTACAAAATGTCCCAGTTAGTTAAATTAAGCTATGTGTAAAGAAATAAAAATAAGATGAATTATTTTAATTTCATCATTAGCCAAAATTCTTGCGTAAAAGTTTATACTGCCTTAATTGCATGCTTATAGTAGAATATTTCTGAATCATGCAAAATTCATTTTTACTTACTTGTTTTATTTTTGATAAGAGTGATCAACCCAAATAAAAAATCCCGGGAACTTTTGTCCCGAGAACACCACATGTGCTCCGTAAATTTCAAATTATAATAAACTGCTTTTAAAAAAACTAAATTTTTCTATCGTTCTTCTTAAATATCTATTTGATATTCCTTCATCTTGCGGTAAATGGAAGTCTTACTTAAACCCAACATTTTGGCGGCTGCACGTACATTATTTCGGGTTAAAAACAAGGCTTTTTTTATCGCCTCTTGCTCCGTTTCCTTAAGAGAGGGCATAGGTTGAAGTGTCACGAACTTTTCATTCGACCATGAAATATCTACATTTTTATATACACTTAGCGGTAGATCCTGTGGTGTGATCACTTGACCCTGACAAATATTTGCAGCGTAATGCATAGCGTTTTTTAATTGTCTTACATTTCCCGGCCAAGTATAATTGAGCATGAACGTTTCCGTCTCTTTACTCAATTTGAGCGGTGCACGCTTCATACTTTCGCAGATTTCTTCAAGGAAATAATTAGCCATCAGCAAAATATCCCGGCCCCTTTCCCTGAGCGGCGGCAGTTCAAGTTGAAGAATTTCCAGCCGATAATACAAGTCAGCTCGAAATTTGTTCTCTTGTACTAGTTGAGAAAGGTCTTTATTTGTTGCCGTGATCAACCGAAAGGCTACGTCAATTTCATTATTGCTTCCTAAACGCATGACTTTTTTGTTTTCTAGTACACGCAGAAAAATAGGCTGAATTTCCAAAGGCATATCGCCGATTTCATCTAAAAACAAAGTACCGTCTTTTGCTAACTCTATTTTTCCTAACCGCCCTTTCTGCTCGGCACCGGTAAATGCTCCGCCGACATATCCGAACAATTCGCTTGCGATCAAGGTTCTGGGAATGGCAGCACAATTAATTGCGACAAAGGGCTTTTTGCTTCTGCTGGCCTGGTGTATGGCTTGGGCAAAAAGATCCTTGCCCGTCCCGCTTTCTCCAGTAAGGAGAATCCCGCAGTCGCTCAATGCAAAACGCGTGGCTTTCCCAAGTGCTTCTTTAATTTGCGGACTTTCTCCCAAGATACCCGAAAAATGTTCTTCTAACCGAGGAAACTCACTTTTCTTTTTCGATTCAAGCAGGGAGTATTCGTTACTTTTCCTTGCAAATGATACGTCTCCGTCCAGTACATAACTGCGTTTCAATAGTACCAATTGACCTTCCACTATAAAGCGCAAAGTGTTAATCCAGAGTAATATGTGTTGAAGGATTTTCCCATTGAGCATTACGTCGCTAACATGATGAACAACGGTGATAATCCCCAGCCTATTACCCTGGTCATCGCAAATCGGTGTCGTAGTTGCTAATTGATTTTCAAGTGCTTTACAATAATGCCGCGATCCAGCTAATTGCACAATTTTTCCATATTCGATACAGAGCGAAGTAGAAGTGGTTCCAACAGTTTCCTCTCTCCAGATCGAGCCACTAGTAAGGCTCAAACTCAGTAAATGATAGCGATCGGATAAGTCTAAAATCGTACCATTTTCGTCCTGGATTGTTAGTGCTGTTTTGGGCATGTTTAACAGGGGGAAAAGCACGTAATAATAAGATTTGACTAGGTCGATAAGCGTTTTCTTATCGTGCATTAATGCTTTTATTTCCTGTGGTCTTAGCACGCGGGACAATTCCTGCATATGTGGATCAATGTTCATTTTTTTGGATCGCTGCCAAGAAACAGCCACCTCCGGCTCGAGTAAGGAAAGTGTGTCCGCGTCCCGACAGTTTTGCAAAAACTGATCTTTGTATAGACTAATTGCTTTTAAATTGGCCACATTAATCTTTGAACTGGACATAATGTCCTGTTTATTATTAAAAGAGTATATCATTTATTAAACATCCCCCTGAAAATAAGCAAAACGTTATTTTTGGCAGATCGTTTTCTTCTATTCAATTATAGCCCAATTAGTGGTAAATTTCCATAATATTTTCCAAATAGTTAACGAGTTAATTATGTTTTTCAGTGGGTCACCAAGAATTGGCGACCCACTCATTCGATTATTTGATCATAAGATATTGTAGTTTGTGATGTTTGAGGCTAGTCAGGTTAGAACTAAAGAATTCGATGCTTTCCGACATAGAATTAAATAAGCTATCCTTTGCCTTCCGAATCATTGTTCTCTTTTATTTTAGTCAAATCTGTTTTGCATTTAATACAATTTTTAGCCATACTTGGATTAACAGAACCACATTGTGGACATTTTATAGGCTTTCCGGCAGTTGGTGGGCGAAAACACATGGCCTAAAACCTCCTTTAGTATAGAACTTGATAAGTAACGTAATAGTTTACGCTATATAAAAGATTTTTAATACTAAGTTTTTTTTAGAAAGATAAAAGGGACATGGCAGCCTGAAAACATAAATATCTATTCTTAGGTGAGGCAGTGGTCAAAAGTTACCAATTAAAAATAGTTTGTAAAAAGTGTGGGGCGGAATACATTTAGCGAGTTTCAAAGAATTTAGGGCAAACCATCTGCTAAGCGGGTGGTATAAAATCGTTCTCGATGGACATTAATCTAAAGCATAGAGTACTTGTTTAGGATGATCCGCCAAGTTTTTCGCCAATTCTTCAAGTGGCCCGAATGTTAGGCATTTAGCTTGGCAATGTTGCACGCACGAGGGCTCTTTACCCAACTTAACCCGCTCCGAGCAAAGCGTGCATTGGTCTGTAGGCATGGGAATATAGGTGAGTTGCCAGGTTTCCGGTGCGTATTCCCATGGGCCAAGCTCCGCGAGTTTGATTCCATATTGGCCTACTGGAAGACCTAATTCCATCTGGCAAGCCACTTCACAACTATGGCAACCGGTACACCAGTTGTAATCAATTAATATTCCATGTTTAACCATACTTATTCACCATCCTTTACTTTGTACAGCTTACATAGCATTGTTTTGAAATTGGAACCAAATCCGCTCCTTCCAGGTATCCAAGGAACGAGATGGTTGATATTGAGTTCGTAAACATCATATAAGTTTTCAGGGCCAGCCTCCGGACGCCACCAAGCATGGTCACAAGAAACACATCTTGGATCCATAACTGGTGTAGCTTTTACTTTTCTCTTAGCACGGCCACGTTGGTTTTCTACCCAAACCCAATCACCATCTTTAATACCTAGCTTTTTGCATGTTTCGGGATTTACTTCAATCTCGGGATCTGGTCTTAAGGCTCGGTTACGTTCAATCTGGCGATGTTCGGAGTGGAACATACTCCAGATACGGGCACCAGTGGTGAGTACTAAAGGATACTCTTCAACTAATTCTGGAGTTGCCACTGGCCCAGGGGACGGTTCCTCAAAGTAGGGAAGTGGATCGAGGCCAGCCATCTCATAGAAAGTCGAATAGAGTTCTATTTTACCAGTAGCGGTATTAAAACCAAGTTCTCCATCCTGTCTCAATAGCCCTTTTTCATAACGCTTATAGCTAAATGGCATATATGCCGGTGCTATCTCCCGTAACTTTTGGAAGGAATACCCTGTTGGTTTTAGAATGTGGCTAAACATTTCCTGCACATTATCCCACGGCCAGGCTTCAGGGTTAAAACGTTTACCTAGTTCAAGATTGATTTGCATGTCAGACTTGCATTCTCCAATTTGGGTGACTTTATTGATAACCTCGCCCCGCTGTGCACCATCGCCAATACGCAGTCCATCACGTTCTGGGAACGTAGCTGTTGCCATAATGGATGGAGTCATAAAAATATCAACAAATACTACAAAATCCAGCTTCTTCACAGCCTCCCCCCACTTTTTGGGTTCGGCTGCAATACAAGCAAGAGGATTTGTGGTTTGATACCATGCACCGTGTATTTCATAAGGTTCCCCTGTTTCCAAAGCTCTTTGAACAGCATCCGGTTGGGCAATTTGGAAACCATATTGTAGTATAGGATAATCTTTTAGGCCAATGCGCTTTGCAGCTTGCTCAGGACTTAGAAGGTCGCGTCCCCAACCGCCGGAATAGGGTAAAATTTCGGGCGGAACGATGACTCCTCCTGGAACGTCAGCATTATCAGTAATATAGAATAAGGCAGCTATGGCTTGGCTAGCCGGTAGCGACTCTTTGGTCATGTCTACAGCAAGACCCCATTGCATGGTTGCAGGTTTGCTCTTTGCTAAAATACGGGCAGCATTGCGGATCTTTTCCTCAGGTACCCAAGTTATTTCAGCTACTTTATTCACGGGATATTCCTGCACTCGTTCTTTCAGTTGTTCAAAACCATAAGTCCATTTTTCAACAAATTCCTTATCGTAAAGTTCTTCATTGATAATGACATTAAGCATGCCGAGTGCCAACGCAGCGTCTGTTCCGGGGCGAAGCCGTAAATGCTCTTCCGAACGGGCAGCAAGCCAGGTGACTTTTGGGTCAATACAAACGATCTTCATTCCACGTTTCATTAGGTCTATAACCCAGTGCCCATAGAATCCGTCAGAGTTCGAAGTAAGAGGATAGTTACCCCAAATAAACATTGTTTCAGGTACTCTATACTCGGGATTTTCGTAACGGTCAGCGAATTGTTGTGAACAATCTGCTACCCAATAGTTACCTGTGGTAGCTACCATGCCGGCTACTCTTGGGAGATAACAAGCAGCTCCAGAAAGCCCATAAACGTAGTTCGGAGAACCGAAGGACCAGCAGAGCCGGGTAATCCATTGAGCAATATCGCGTCCAGTTCCCTGGTTGAAGATGACGGATTCCGCCCCATATTTTTCTTTAATTGCATTGAACTTTTCTACGATAAGATCATAGGCTTCATCCCAACTAATGCGCTCCCATTTATTCTTGCCGCGATCTTTCGGATCACGTTTCATGGGATAAAGTAAGCGGTCTTTGTGGTTTGTTGCTTCATTAACATTTAGGCAGCGAACACACAGTCTTCCATGGTTATAGGGATTTTCCGGATCGCCTTCCACTTTGACTAATTTGCCGCTTTTGTCTGTGTACAGCAAAACGCCACAACCGATATGGCAGCCTGGGCCTGACCAGGCACTACCTCTTGTGACCGTCAGATCACCTTCCTGATAACGGAACGGTTTGGCATGCGGTACTAAAGTGTAGCCTTTGTCTCCCATAGATTTAACACTTCCTTTCTCTTCTTTCTCCATTTTTCCCCTTATGCGTTCTTAACATGAAAGAACATCTGCACGGGGTTCATTAGAATAACATTGCAACTATTGTGCCAACAAAATAGGGACATAAAGACCTTACTTTTCATGGCATTCTGCAAAAAATGAGCGGAATCTCTGTCCCTATTGTTTGCAAATGTCCCAAATTGTTAAAATTAATATGTATTCAAAAGCCATCGGCTCAGCCACATAAAGCAAGGCCCCCCAAAAAACAAGCATTTTGGAGGAGAAAAAGTTTTTAGCATAGTTTTTGCATATGTCTTTTACATTGACGGCCAAACTTTGTTTTAACAAAAAGTAGCTAAATGTTGGGAGTGATAGTAGTGGAAAATGGGGTTTACGATATTAATAAGCAAATTAAACAAGGTAGAATTATTTTGACTGATGACAAAATCCTTAATGACGAAACAGAAAAACAATCAGATGTAGATGCAGTAACAGCTCCGACAATGGGAACGCTTTTTAGAATAAAAAGCAAAGAATATTTAGAACAAAAAAGAAAATCTAAGGAGTGAAAATCAATCGATTATTATTCTTTATTCAATTATTTTACAGACCTAAGATTTTTTAAAATTCAAAAAAAGGAAACCCTCTTAAGAATTAGAATTGATGACGAAAGTTTCTCTGAAGGTTTAATTTTTTATTGCAACGATTTATTACTAAAGCTAAGATTAGATATTGAAAAATATATTAAATCCAATCCACATTTTAAAAAATCTTTTAGGCCACTAAAAATATCGCCTAATGCTCCTAAAATAGTAATACGAATGGGCGAAGCAGCACAGGCGGCCTCTGTAGGTCCAATGGCAGCAGTTGCAGGTGCTATAGCTGAAGCTTTGGGTGAGGAAATGAACAAATATTGCAAGGAAATAATTATTGAAAATGGAGGAGATATTTATATAAAATCAAGCGAAAAAAGAATTATTGGCATTTTTGCGAGTAAATCGAGGTTTTCTTGTCAAATTGGCCTTGAGATTACAGGAAACGAAACTCCCCTTGGACTTTGTACATCGTCTGGCACAATTGGCTCAAGTATTAGCTTGGGTAAAGCAGATGCCGTTGTTATTAAGGCCAATACTGCTTCCTTAGCAGATGCTGCAGCTACTGCAACAGCAAACATTATTAAAACCTCTCAAGATTTGAAACCTGCCATTGAATTTGCAAATAAAATTGCGGGTATTACAGGAGTTGTAGCTATTAAAGGCAACCTTTTAGCTGCATGGGGTAATATAAAAATAATAAAAATTTAAGACCTCACTTTTCCACTCTATCAACATAACTGTTTCCCGGAAATTTCTTTAGTAAAAGGGTTAAACTTAAGGTCAAAAAAAACTGTAAAAACATCACTTATTACTCCCATACTTTTTCCTAAAATGTTTGTAAAAAGAGTAGTTGAAGGGGCAGGTTGAGACCGTAGAAAACTTTGTGTAAGTGGTTAAAATTAACAGAACTTATTTAATGAGAAAAGCAGCCAAACATTTTATTGAGGAATTTAAGCAGGATGTAATAAATTATTATTTTTCATCGGGTAAAGCAATGGATGCCGTTGCAAATGAATTAAAGGTATCAAAGTCCCTCATTATCAAAATAAAGCACCGCGTCAACCTGTAGCCCCATATAAGCATTCTCAAGAATTTCAACCCAGTGTTTTAAATCCATAATTAAAACCCCCTGCTAATTTATTGAAGCACCTTTTTTGATCTTCTGCTAAATTAGGGGAGGTTATTACCAGATTTGTAACATTATACTGCATATTTATGACAATAATTTTTTTGCGGTTAATTTTAGATATTCCTAGGGAAGTTTGATATCCATTACAAGATTTTTCATTCGGCATTTACATTTACCTGACGGATTATACAAAAGGCATTCATCGTTTAAAAAGTTTTTTTGCTTTTTCCTGCTTCGAAAAACTATCTGCCTGACTGTTGCTGGGTTTTTCCCCAAAATTTCCGCGACGTTTTCATAAGAAAGCGTACCATATTCCTGAATAAAAAAGCCATGCGGCTTTCAGGATAAGGCATGATTAATTTCGCAAATTTGAAATTGAGAGTCTAATAAGTAAAGACATAAACGCAACTGCTTGGTAAGATACCAAGTTACCACACCAACCTATACCAAGGAGGAGCTGCGAATATGTCTGAGAAAATT
>CALBJS010000305.1 GCA_937892995.1 uncultured Peptococcaceae bacterium
ATTTCAGTCTTTTATCGATCAAGCCCATCAGACGATTGAGTTTTTCCGTAGCCTTTTCGACCTCTTCCCTAGGGACTTCCTCCCGGGCGGAAGAGACATTGTCTTTCTCTTCCACAACCATTCTGGGGACTTCTTCCTGACCCCTCTCCAGCTTTTGACCGGCAAAAGTATCTACAGGCATCACCGGCATCAAGTTAGTGGGCACTATTGGGTTAACCACCTTTAGCCCTCCTTCGAAAAAATCTCTGGTATGTTCCTTTATCTCAAAGGAATTAACTTCTTTCAATTTTGTCTAAATAGAATAACAAATTTCATTGTTTTATCTTCATTGCTTTAGTCAAAGCAAAATTACTATCCTTGGCTTGTAAGGGTAAGAAGGCCAGCCGACAAAAGCCGGCCGGCCTAAAAGTCCACACAAAGTTTCTACCGGCAAACTTTGGGCTACTAAACTAAAGAGATTAACCAAGAAGCTTAAGAACGGCCTGAGGAACCTGGTTAGCCTGAGCCAACATAGCAACACCGGCCTGGCTTAAGATCTGACTCTTGGTGAACTCGGACATTTCCGCAGCCATGTCTACGTCTTTGATGGTAGAACGGGCAGAAGTCAGGTTTTCACCAGCAGCTTGCAGGTTGTTGATTGTATGATCTAATCGATTTTGCATAGCACCGAGAGTAGATCTTTGAGCAGAGACAGCTTCTAAGGCGTTGTTGATAATGGTGATTGCATCATCTGCTTTAGATTGTGTCGAAATATTAATACCAACCGCTGCTTCTGCATCAACTTTAACTGAACCATCCGGGTTTATTTCTGCAATCGAACTGGAAGAAACACTAACATCAAAATTGTTATTAGTAAAGTCAGTTGCTGCTGTAGCTTCAGCATTTTTATTAAGTGTAACACCTAAGTTTGAAGCACTAGAAAATTTAACCTGAGTCGCTTCTTCTTTAACAATAACTTCTTCACCATTCAAAGTGAAAAGTAATTCATCATCACCGAGACCTTGTCCCGAAGCCGCAGTCGCCGCATGTCCGCTAGTACCACCTGCACTTGAATCACCAGTAGCTATCAAGTCCCCAATTCCTGCTGCGGTAAAAGCATCCTTTACTTCGGTAGCAGTTACCACTGCATCATGATCACTCGCCAAACTAATGGTAATCGTTTTAGCATTTCCATCTACCGCAGCTGTAGTTGTTGCACCTCCAGCCAATGTGTTGTCAACAATAATCTTATAATCGTTATATTTAGAACTATTTTCAGTACTGGTAATAGTCATACCAGTGAAGCCGGTTGTTGATCCATCGAATGTAGTTTTAGCTCCGGTATCGCTTACTGTATAGTTCTGAGTAGTACCATTCCCCATTGATGTACCAACGGTTCTATCCATTGTTACACTATTAATGCCTGTCGCTGCCGAATTAATAGTACCTGTAGTTAAAAAACCTGCAACACCTAATGATTGGGCATCCATTGCACCAATACTCAATTGAACGTTTTGACCGGAATTGGCTCCAATATGAAATGTATCATTGAGTCCGCCGGCAAGTAAGTTTTGAGTATTGAACTCGGTGGTATTGGAAATTCTGGTCAATTCCTTAGACAATTGGTCAACTTCAGCTTGAAGCTTCATGCGGTCATCTGCAGTATTGGTATCAGATGCGGATTGGACAGCCAGTTCTCGCATTCTTTGCAGAATGCTGTGGGATTCACTTAAAGCACCTTCAGCGGTCTGAATCAAAGAAATAGCACTTTGGGCATTACGAACCGCTTGGTTCAAACCGTTGATTTGGCCGGTCATTTTTTCAGTGATGGCCAGACCTGCTGCATCGTCGGCAGCTTTGTTGATTCTGTAACCTGAGGAGAGTTTCTCCAAGGATTTCTGCATGGCGTTTTGAGTACCATACAGATTGCGCTGAGCATTTAAGCTCGAAATGTTGGTGTTTACAATCATGATTATCCCTCCATGAATTTTTCATTTCGCATCCGTGCGAAATATTTATTTAGTTCCAGCCGGTACTGGAAACTATTTCACTATTTATATCGGCAAAAGCCTCTACATTCTTAATGGTCAGGTATCGCCAAATACAGCAAATATATGCTTTTGTCTCGTCTTCTGTTCCTTTTTCTTAGTTTTCCAGCGGGGTTTATTATTTTTATACTATTCCAGATAGCTTAGGACTGTAAAGTCAGACTTGCCTTTAGAGATTCCAACCATTTTGCATAGGAGGGGATGACTTTCCCTTCCAACGCAAGTAGAATATCTGCCTCTTTTCCGCTCTCGTAGCAAGTCACTAAATGCTCCAAGTCGTTCTTCAATTGTCGTGACCAGGCCATTATTTCATTACCCATATCCAGCACATAGGGCAAGGACTCTTCAATAGATATGAAGGCTTCAATAAGGCCGCTCATGACTTGGTGGGTAAGCTCAGAGTTCCCCTCTTTGGTTACATCATATACATATTCCAGAGCTTCCAGGCCGCTATCTCCGAGTTCTAAAATTCTTCGGGTAATATCCTGCTTTGTATTGCTCATTATCTTACGCCTTTTCCTTGGTTAATTTTGCTTGAAGGAGCTTCTCTAATTTACCTTTGACTTCTTCCTGATCTGTATCAGGGATATGGACAGCTTCCCTATTCTGCTGCTGAATCTCTTCATATACTTCACTTCGTAGAACTTTGACGTCCTTTGGGGCCTCAATTCCTATCCGAACATTATCGCCTGTGATAGCAACAATCGTGATTTCTATATTATCACCGATGAGTATCTTCTCATTAACCTTTCTGGCTAGTACCAACATCAGCCTACAGCCCCTTCCTGAGCAACTTCCTTTTTGTCATTTGTTTCCAATCCAGTAAACAAAGGCTGTCTTGAAGAATAACGATCATCCGTTAGGATGAATTGGGCTGCTGTACCTGTTCTGCGGTTGATAAGGATTGGGGCTCGCAAATTAACGGTGGTCTTGCTCATATCACTCCGACACAGAGTCAGCATCGACCACACCTCCAAGGTGTCTTCGGCGGTAATTTGTAATATTTTGGCTTCCTCTTTGGCCAGCTCAACATCAGGAAGATAATCAGGAAAAAATACTTGGGATTGAAAAATAATAAAACTCGCTTCGTTATTTTCCGTAGCGATCAGATTGGCTAAGCAGGAATCCTCTTCTTCGATCATTTTGAAGGTCTTACATTCTTCAAATCCGGGAATCCCTCTAGGGAAGCTTAGTAAGATTTCTTGTTGATTCTCGTTCACAGTTAACAACTCCTTAAGTTGCTTATTTATTCTATATATTCTTACTTAGAACATTTATATTTACCGGTTTATTTTTTTTGGTCTACGATTTGACCGACTGCTTCAATTCTTAGTTCCGGTTTTTGTTCGAGATAAGCCTTCACTGAAGGGTAGGTGAAATTATCTATAGATACTTCACCATATTCCAATTTTGTAGATAGACCACCGAGCTCTGCCTGGTAGTGAAGTGTTCCGGGCTGGGAAATAATCCGAATAGGGGCGAGAGGTTGGATCATAAGGTCTTTTTCCCTTGGTTCATTAAACCTGGCAATGATTTCGCCCAGGGAAAGCTTATTTTGAATGGCAGCCAGGGTATTCCCCAGGGCAACATTTTTTTCTAAGCCTGTTAGATAATCAGCTTGAGCCTCCTGAACAAATTTATAGTTCATATATTCAATATCCCCATAACCTAGAGATTCCAGCATGGGTGAGTAATCAATCTCTATACTAGGATCTGTCCGTCGCATATCTATTCGGGCAGGGGTTTGAGTTAAATCCAGATTGGGTTTCTTAATGCCGAGATCATATTTGGCATCCTTGATTTCTAAGCCAATTCTGCCAAACTGCTGATGTATTTTTAAATCAATCATGTCAAATGCACCTTTAAAATGAGGTTACGAACTTTCATCTCATAAAGTCAACAAGGGAAGGTTGAATAATCTGAGCACCCACCGCAAGGGCTGCTCTGAAAACATTTTCTACTGATTTAAATTCCATAATCGCTCCAGCCATATCCACATCCTGAATATTGGAAAGATTCTTCTTAACAATATTGATACTGTTGTCTAATTGATCGGCGATTACATACATCCTGTTGGTCCTAGCTCCAAGCTCCGACCTTAGTTTCAGAAAATTATCCATATGATCGTCTATTTCGTCCAGAGCATTATTTATGTCATCAGTATCATCATCATAGAGAGCTTGGCTTAATTGGTTCAAAGTGTTAAAGAATTTGGATTGCATGGTACTCGGGGCAGTGCCGGTATCTTCATAAATCTCAAATAATTCCATTCCGCTAATGGAGATGGGGATATTCACATTAGGCCCCGTCTCAAACTCCATCACTTTTCCATTTCCATTCCATTGCTCAGGCGGAAGAGGAGGGATATCAGTCCCGAAATAATCATCCAAGGGTGCTTTATTAATGAGTGTTCCACTAAAAATATACTTTCCACTTACCTGACTATTGGCCATGACCCGAAATTGCAGCGTCAGCTGGTCTATTTCCTTAGCTATCTGGGCTCGGTCATCAAGGGAATTAGAACCATCGGCACCCTTCACGGTAAGCTCTCTGATCCGCTGAAGCATTGTCGTCAGATTGTTCATAATGCTTTCCGTGGTTTCCATGTAAGTCAAAGCTTCACTGGTATTATTCTTCCATTGCTCCATAGAGGAAATTGTGCTTTTCAACCTTAAGGCTGTTTCAATCCCTACAGGATCGTCGGAAGGTCTGGTAATAGCTTGGCCGGAGGAAAGCTGGTTTTGAATAAGTTCCATGCGTGAATTGGCATTTTCTAAATTCCTTAATAAATTTTGAGTTAGCATATTATTCGTTACCCGCATTGCTAATCACTCCTCTATCTGGTGACACCCATGCCCAATATTCTTTCGAACATACTATCCAGCATAGTAACGAGCCTGGCAGCTGCCCCATAACTTTTTTGAAATTTCAAGAGATTAGCCATCTCTTCATCTAAGGATACACCCGAAACAGATTCCCTCTGGTTCCCCATATAATTAACTAATACAGCTTGCCCTTCAGCCATTCTCTGAGATTGTTGAACATCTACTCCTAATTTGGAAATTAATGCTC
>CALBJS010000306.1 GCA_937892995.1 uncultured Peptococcaceae bacterium
ATGCAGAAGCTATGGGCGGAAAAATTGAAGGCAGTAGTTGCCTCCGTAGTCAATGGTCCTGTCGCTACTGTTGTTTTTAAGCTTAGACAAAACGGCCCCCCTATCTCCTCCGGTATGGGCACTTCTGGTATGGTAGGGCCCATCGGTGTAATCACCGGTTGGTATACGCCTTCCGAGCAAGCCCTTGCCCACGGCGAGATAGCCATGATGCCTACCGCCATGGATTGGCTTGGCTTGATCCTGGTATCTATAGTGATTCCGGCGGTAGTAGCTTGGATTGTCTCTGAAATTATGCGCAAGAAGGAAATCATCGAGCCCGGCGATTTGAAAATCGAGGTCTAAAGTTAAAGGCTCAATCAAATTATTCGTTTGGTCATGTGTGCCAAAGGGCTCGGCTCCTATCGGGTCCGAGCCATAATATTGAACTTTGCGGGTAACTACAAAGCTTACCTGCATATATATTCCTTTTCGTTGGGAATGAAATCATAACGTTTCCTAGTGTCTAGCTCGGAAAAATAGTGAAGGGAGTAGTTTAGATTATGGATATAAGAATAAGGAAGTTTTATACATTTGTGGAAGAGATCAAGAGCGATGGTGGGAAGGAAATTGATGGGAAGCTTCATAAAAGAGCTGCTGCTGCTGTGGTAATTGAAAATCCATTTGCAGGCAGGTATGTGGAGGATTTATCGCCCTTAACAGAGTGGAGTGTGGAAATCGCACCGGTACTGACCCAGAAGGCTATTGCTGCTGCCGGTATGGATAAAACAGAAGTGGAAAGCTATGGTAAAGCAGCTATAATCGGGGGTAATGGAGAGCTAGAGCACGCAGCAGCACTGCTTCATCCAGAACTCGGAAAACCGTTTAGAGATGAAGTCAATGGGGGCAAGGCAATAATACCCTCAGCCAAGAAGATGGGCTATCCCGGATGCACCGTAGATGTACCACTGCATTTTAAGGATGCGGCTTTTGTCAGGACACATTTTGATGCTATGGAAGTAAGAGTGCCTGACGCACCAAGGGACAATGAGATAGTTTTAATACTTTCGGTTACAAACTGTGGTAGGCCTCACCCGAGGGTTGGCGGGCTTACAAAAGAAGAAGCCAAATGCGAAGACGGTTTAAGGTAGTCAATACCCGGAGTAAAGGTAAATAGCCTTTACTCCGGGACAAACAAAACGCTTTTTACAATATTGTAAATGAACAAAGGGGGTAGGTTTAGTGCAGGAATTCAAATATTTTTCGCCTTCTAATATAACCGAAGCATTGAAAATACTGGATAGCACCGTAGGATATAAAAAAATACTGGGTGGAGGAACAGATTTAACTATAGCTTTAATGAATAAGCAAATATGCCCTGATGCGATAATTGATCTAAAAAACATTAAAGAATTAAGTTATATAAAATCGGATAATGAGTACATAAGAATAGGTTCTATGACCACTTTTACGGATATAGCCGAATCGGAACTAATAAAAAGCCAGGCGAGAGTATTACAGGAATCCTGTGAAGTAATGGGTTCTCCACAGATCAGAAACTGGGCTACAATTGGAGGAAACGTCGTCAACGCTTCACCGGCTGCAGATTCTGTTCCGGCACTTATAGCACTTGATGCAGAAGTTAAGCTGGAGAGCGTTTCGGGGGTACGAGTATTAAAAGTTCAAAATATTTTGCAAGGAATAAACAAGACTAATCTAAGAGAAAATGAAATATTGACTGAAATATCCTTTAAAGTGCCATCTGATAATGCTGTTACTGGTTTTAGAAAACTAGGTCGACGAGCTGCCTTATCTATTGCCAGAATATGCATAGCATGCCTTATAGAGGCTGAAGAAAACACCAGGAGATGCCGAGACGTTAAAATAGCTTTGGGAGCAGTGGCTAAAAATCCTATACGGGCTACTGCAGCTGAGGAAGTGCTAATTGGAAAGGATATCTCACAGAAGCTTATTAATGATTGCGTTGAAGTAATCTCAGAAATAGCGGTGAAAAACATAGGAAACAGGCCATCGTTACCTTTTAAGCGGCAGAGTATAAAGGGCATTTCCAGGGAATTGCTGACACGACTTTATGTGGAATTGTGGTCAAACTGACGGAGGTGACAGGTTTGGAAGGAGTAAAAGTATCTTTTATTTTAAATGATGAAAGTGTATCAGCGGAAGTTGATCCAAGAAAAAGGCTCTTGGATATGTTGAGAGAGGACTTTCTCCTTACTGGAGTTAAGGAAGGCTGTTCTGTAGGAGAATGCGGTGCTTGCACAGTTTTGATAGACGGGAAAGCAGTAACATCATGTCTTGTTTTGGCACCACAGGTCAATGGACATCAAGTTACGACCATCGAGGGTCTACAAAAAAATGGAGAGTTACACCC
>CALBJS010000307.1 GCA_937892995.1 uncultured Peptococcaceae bacterium
AAGGTATTACGGGCTGGAAATGGATATTATCCATGTTTTAAAGGCAAATTAGTATTAATTGTTTTGCGAGTGTAAGAATTTCAAACAATTGAAATATATTTTTTGAAAGTTTGAAAATTTAAGATAATGAATTATAATTGAGTAGGAGGTGTACCGTTCAATAAAGGCGGTTCGGTAATTTAAGTAGAATGCCTTTTCTTTATGTAATATATACACATATTAAAAAGGAGACAAATAAGGAGGAGAACGATGTCTGCCACACTGCTAAAAGCCAACAAAGATGAAGTGACCTTTCTGATCCAAATTGACGCAAAGACCTTTGAAAAAGCATTAATCGAGGAATATAACAAAGCCACTACATTAGAAGACAAAAAATCGGTACCCGCGTTCTTGAGCAACCGGGCTCTGTTGGGACAATATCCTGAGTTGGAGAAAATAGCCGGCAAAGCACTAGAAAAGCTCATGCCTTCCTATTATATGAGTGCTATTAAGGAATTGGGGCTTCATCCCATTACGTTTCCGAAGATCATGCCAAGAGCTACGGTGCTAGGACAGCCCTGCGTCATCGAAGTCAGTGTTACTCTTGAACCCGAATTGGAGCTGAAACAATTCGAAGGGCTGGAAGCCACTTATACGCCGGTCCTCGTTACTGAAGACGATTTGGCTCAACAGATGGACGGCCTGCGCAAACAGTATAATGCTGAAAACGACGACTCGAAACTCCTGGAAAAACTCCCGTTCGATTCCATTGAAGCTCTGACAGAGGAGATTCGCGGCTCTCTAACGACTATGGCTAAGGAAAGAACGGATTTCAATAGAAAAGAAGCCGTGATGAAACAACTCCTCGAAGCAAATCCCTTTACTCTTAAGGAAGAGATCATTGAGCAGCAGGTCATGATCGAGATTAATCAGATCAGCAAGCAGATGGGACCGCAGGTTATGGAAAACTATATGAAATCTTCCGGCCGCAATATGAACGATCTTAAAAAAGAAGTCCGCCCCCAGGCAGAAGAAACGATCAAAAAGAACCTTCTTCTCTCCGCCATCGCCGAGAGGATTTCACCCGAGGTCACAGAAGAAGACATCAAAGAAGCTATCTCCAAACACCCAGGTTCATTCATGGATTTCGCTGCTGATTACGAAACACGCCGTAAGCGTATTGATGAAATGCCCGGGGCTTTAGAGCAAATAAAGCATGCTATTCGCATAGAAAAAGTTGCCGACTATATTGTCACCAAAACCATCTTTCACGAAGATAAAGCCACAACCGTTTTGGATGAGCTTCCTGAGCACATGAAGTTACACCAGTAGTGAGAACCAATGCGATAAACTCTTTCAGATCCTTAATGGCTGTCTCGACTTTCTCGTTAGATCATTTGTTACCAAATAGACTATTTTCATCAGTGGAAATTCTATGTAAGAATAATAGTGAGCAAAGCGTATGAGTATTCCTTTCCGCCCTTACTTGCACTAAAAGGGAAGAGTTCGTTAACTCTCCCCTTAATCGATTATTCAAATATTCGCTTAGAAAATAACACCTAAAGCAATAAGAATCAAAATGGCGATAGCAATAATACCAACTCCAGCCCCACGACCGCCGTAGCCCATCATGGGGTATCCTATTGTTGGGGATACTATTCTGCAGCAACAGCCACCTCTACCAAACATAAAAATTTCCCCCCTTTCATTTTTTTATTTTGAATTAGAAAACTATACCCAATGCAATCAGCAGAAGAATGATAACAACAATAATGGCGATACCGCAAAAACATCTGTTTCCAGGAAATCCATCTACACCGCCGTCTAAAGCACCAATTGCCATTTAAATAGCCCCCTCCCTTGGAAAATATACCCAATGATAAGGTATGTAAAAATAATTCTGATTGGAACCCCTATAAGTTGTCCAAATGGAAAAATTATGGACGTATTATCAATGAACCGTTTCATAGGGCAATCAAACAGCGAAGGAACCCATAACATAGATTTTGTATATGATACCTTTACCGAATCAAGCATATATAGGTAATAGTAAGTATAGAAGCTGAAAAACTTTTGTTTATTCAGCTTCTATTTTCCTTAATTATTGTTTATATTGTGGTTCCTGTTTTTCAATGTATTTTTGTCTGCTTTTTAGGGTTTGAAGAGCATCATCAAATGTTTGGGCAAGCTGTTCAAATGTTTGCTTAGCCTGCTGATCCTGAGTTTCTAACGAGAATGTCTTCATGCTCGCAGCTGCATTTTGGACAGTTGCTAGTGCTTGTTGCATTTGTGTTCCAACAGTCATATTAATTTCACCTCCTTTGACGGCCACGGATCCTAAGATACTATTTAACGGGCAAGAAGAAGTAACAATAAATTTTTACCCTTTAGGTCTAAATATCAACGCTCCAAGGAAAGCAAAAATGATAGCAGCTGATATACCGGCACTTGTTACCTGGAAGATACCGGTTAGGACCCCGATAAGACCTGTTGAGTCAAATTCCTTTAAAGCACCTTTTACTAATTGATTTCCGAAACTGCTTATGGGTACAGAAGCTCCTGCTCCTGCAAATTTAACAAGCGGGTCGTAAAGACCAAGTCCTCCCAGGATTACGCCTGTAACTACTAAAGTACATGTTGTATGAGCGGGAGTAAGCTTAAGACCATCCAACAATAACTGTCCAATTACACAAATCATTCCCCCTACAAGAAAAGCTAGTAGAAATTTTTCCATATCGACACCTCCTATAACGGCTACGGACGGTTACGGTTGATTAGTGGTTCATAGCTCGATGCTTACCGCATGAGCTATAGATGGTATACTTTCTTTCTGCTGATATGACATTGGAGACAATAAAGCACCTGTAGCAATGATGAGTATTTTATGTAGTTCACCTTTGCACATCTGATTTAAAAAATGCCCAAAGGTCGTCACTGCGGCACAGGCACAACCGCTTCCACCTGCCAGGACTATCGGTTGATCCTTTCGATAGATCATAATTCCACAATCTGTGAATATTTCGTCGGGGATGCCCATTCCATGTTTTTTTAGCAAGTCTCCGGCGATACGGTGCCCTATCCTACCCAAATCACCGGTGGCGATAATGTCGTAATAAGTAGGATCTCTATTTAAATCTCTGAAGTGAGCCTCTATAGTATCCACTGCAGCCGGGGCCATAGCTGCCCCCAAATTGAACGGGTCAGAAAGACCCATGTCAATGACACGTCCTATTGTTGCTCCTGTTACACGAGGACCGTTTCCCTGAGCAGAAATCAGAGCAGCACCTGATCCGGTTACGGTCCATTGGGCTGTAGGCGGCTTTTGAGAACCATATTCAGTTGGGTATCTATACTGTTTCTCGGCGGCAGCATTATGACTGGAAACGCAAACCAGGGCATTTTTGGCAAACCCGCTGTCGACGAGAACGGATCCTAAAGCCAGTCCTTCCATCGATGTCGAACAGGCTCCATAAAGTCCAAGATAAGGAGTTGCAAGTGTACGGGCAGCAAAATTGCTGGGAACGATTTGGTTGATCAGATCGCCGCCTAATAAGAACTGAATATCTTCTTTTTTCATCCCCGCTTTTTTTAGGGCTGTTTCACAGGCCTGTTCTTGAAGTTTTTTTTCTGCTTTTTCAAAGCTGTCTTGTCCAAGCCAGATATCTCCATGCAGAAGGTCAAAATCCTCAGCCAAAGCTCCCTGGGCTTCAAAAGGGCCTCCAACTGCGGCAGATGCTATGATTATTGGTTTAGAATCGAAAATCCATGTTTGATGACCCTGTAACATTTACATCACACCCAATGTTCTTAGAATAATAACTACCAAAGATACAACAAAAGCGGAAAAAACACCATAGACGATAACCGGGCCCGCGAGTTTAAACATATTGCCTCCTACTCCCAGAACAAAGCCTTCACTACGGTGTTCGATAGCAGCTGAGACCATTGTATTGGCAAAACCAGTCACCGGAATAACTGTCCCGGCTCCTGCCCATTGGGCAATATGGTCGTAGACACCAAAGCCTGTCAAAAGTACAGTGATCATTATGAGTACGGCTACCGTAGGATTTCCCGCTGTTTCTGCGGAAAAATGGAAGTATTTAATAAAAAACATTTGTATTCCCTGGCCTAAGGCACTGATAAGCCCTCCTACCAAAAAGGCCTTAGTGCAATTCAAAAAAATAGGACGCTTCGGTTCCCTTGTCTGAGCAAATTCTTGGTATTCCTGTTGGGTTGGAGAAAGTTTCTTTTTCTTTTTATTTGACATATTTACACCTCATTAACGGCCATGGATGGCCTAATGCCGTGATGCCACGGATGGCAAGGAGCGGCAAACGGCCACGGATGGTCTAATGCCGTGATGCCCCTCACCGATTAATGCAATAGATAAGGACGTAACTTATTTAATAGATTGTCAAGATCGTCAGCATTTTTAGAAAACATAGCTTTGGCTTTTGTATCTTCTGTTTCGGTGGCAAAGGTCGAAAGATCAGCCTGGCTTTTTTCAAGATTTGCATATAACATTTCTTTAACCTTGGGTTGAGCAAGCTCAATTGCATCATCAAAAAGGTCAAGAAATAAGTCCCCGGACGAATCGACTTGACCTATAAACACATTTTCCAGGGTAATTCCCATATTCTCAAGTTGACTTTCCATCCACTGCCGGTTAAAACCTAAAGAAGCAAGAGATTCATCCAGGATATTCCCATCCATAATCACGGTTTGAGGTTCAGCTTGAGGGGCCACCTTTTTACCTAGATCATGAGGCGTTATCGTTTTTTTATCAGATTTTAAGTAAGCATTGATTTCACCGTTTGTTTCCATTACGGCATATTCTATCTCTGCCAGATTAAAGATGTTCTTGGAACGGAGCTCGGCTAAAAGGTCCTCCCCGGTCATCCTTAGGGGCATTAAGTTTTCTTCCATAATTTTACCGTGTTTAATGAGAATAGTTTCCTTTCCGTTAAGTAGCTGGTGGAAGGTTTTACTTTTGATAGCGAAAAAATCTAAGAGCACAGGTAGGATAATCCATATGGCTAAGACTATGATCCCCGAAATAATATTAATAAAGTTCAAGGTTATTAAAACGGCTGTTACAGCGATTACAATATACCCCATAAAAGAAAACGGTGTTAGACGGTTTATGTTTTTTTTACCCAAAAGCTTTGCCGATGCCCAGACTAGAATGAATAAGGAAATCGATTTTAGCATTATGTAAATCCATTCCATATCACTTACCTCTTTAATTTCCTTTATACTGAGGTTCCTTTAATTCCAGGATCTTCAATCTGTTTTGTAAATCAGTGATAATATTATCTGTAATGCCTAAAGCATCATTAAAAACAGCTTTAGTTTCTTGATCCCTGGTTTGAGCTGAATACATCCTTAAGGTGCCACGTGCACCTTTTAAATTAGCTAAAGTTTGTTTGACTTGAGATACAACTGTCATATAAATTCCTCCAATCATTGAATATTATTCTTTGAAAGCATTTTTTTCATGCAATTTGGTATATGTAAGTTTAGTAAACAATGCAATATTTTAGAAAAACCGATTATTTAGAAATCTCACTTTTCAATTTTAGATTGTACCTAAGATAATTGTACCTAAGATATTCTTCTGATTTTTTTAACCAGCCAACTTAATTATTATTCTTTCAGCCCGACGACCCTACGAAAACTATTTTGGTGTATAAATACCTTTCTTAAAATGTATAATACGCATAATGAAAGGGTCGAATTATGCGGGAGGCTGATTACTATGGACGATAATATCATTGGTATTTTAGATATTGTGCTTAGAAGCATACTATCCGTTTTAGTCTTATTTTTATTAACTCACTTATTGGGGAAAAAGCAGCTTTCCCAATTAAGTTTTTTCGATTACACAATAGGCATTTCTATTGGTTCGATTGCAGCAGCCTTAGCAATAGATGATGAGATCCCTTATCAGCATGGAGTACTAGGAATTCTTATTTATGGCAGCTTTGTATTACTATCATCTTATCTATCCCGGAAAAGCATACGTACCAGAAAATTATTATGTGGAGTGCCAACTATACTTATCCAAAATGGAAAATTAATTGAAGAGAATTTAAGAAAAGCCAGATTTCATATAAATGAAGTATTGGAAGAATGCAGGAACAAAGGAGCATTTAGTATTAGTGACGTTGAAAATGCAATACTTGAAACGAGTGGGCAAGTGAGTGTTCAGCTTAAAGCACAAAAACAACCTTTAACACCGGAAGACATGAATATTTCTACTTCCGTCAAAGGAATAGCTGCTAATTTGATTATTGACGGGGTAGTTTTGACAAAACACCTTAGCCTTGTAAATAGAGATGAAAAGTGGTTAAAGGATGAATTGAAAAAACAAAATGTAAATTCACCCCAAGAAGTTTTGCTAGGTTCTCTTGATTATGATGGGACATTACATATAGACCTTAAAAACAGCGATCCGGTACCTTTAGATGTACTTGAATAGTCTAATGGGCATAAAATAACCTTTTGAACGACTGATTAATATGTTCTATCAAAAGTATATTAAGCATATGTGACGAGACTGTGAAGAAAACTTGAAATTTAGGCGCTACCGGCGTATTCTCTAATGTTTCTTTAAGCTAAGTAAGGCATTATATAAATATACTTTTTCATCTTCCTCCCTAAAAAACCTGGAATTTTCCAGGTTTTGTTTTTTGAAACCAGATTGGTCTCGATAGCGAATAGTTGATAATGATTTTTCGTTCGGCATATTGAGGATCTCCTGCTAAAGAAGTCCTGGGGTTTTTCCTCAGGCAGTTTTGCTACAGCTTTCTTCAGTTTGTAAAGATAAAATACCTTTAGGGCAATTCTCTATACAAGTAGAACATTTAATGCAATTAATATTATGAAATTGATTATTATCTAAAAAACTAAAATGAGGTGTTAACTGAAAAGGACAGACTTTGGAACATTTTCCACACATAAGACATTTGTCCTGAGCAGAAATAGTCAGTTTTTTTTCGGTTATTTTAGTTATTCGCAGTAATCTTCCAAGTCCATGGAATGCTTTCTGAATGGTGCCCATGGGGCAGAATTGGCACCAGGCTCTTGGAGCAAAAAGGACAGCTAAGACACCGCCTACGATAAAAACAACTAAATAGGTGACGACTAGTACAAAACCTAATTTATCGAAGAAATCATAGGTGCCCCAGGCTGTAAAGGAGTTTAAAATTCTCCTGGTAAAGTTATACATGAAAAAAACGAAAAATAAGGCTATGAAAATCTTGGAGTTTAAAAAAGAAGGTATTTTTACATTTCTGCTATAGGATAACAAAAGCCTATCAAATAAACTTCCATGAGGGCAAATATTACCGCACCAATATCTTCCGGTGAAAAAAGAAGTGATCATTAGGCCTGCCATGACTAGTAAAACAAACAATCCTAATTTCGGCTCCCATAGACCGCCAAAGGCTACAAGAATTGTAAATAGCCAGGCATATTTTCTTACAGTAGTAAAAGTACGCTTGGATTTAAGATAATAGTTTTTAGAATAAGCCACATCCTTTGCCTCCTTTAAAGCTAAATAGAATAGATATACAATAAACTATACTACCGTTATACCCCTTAGGGGTATAATGGTAGTATAGTTTATTCTGTTTAACTTGTAAAGTTAAATATTATTCTCTGGACAATGCACAGGGCATCCGGGGGCCAAACCCTTGTTAAATTGGGCTAGTGGAGCTTGAAAAGTCGGTGCACCCGCCATTCCGACACCCCGGGGAAAGGTTTCCAAGAACGTATTTGCTGCTGAGATTGCAGAAGTCGCGAATGGGCAAGTTGCTCCATTTTGGACGTTTAGGTTAGCTGCGAGGAGTTGGGCATAAAGGACTTGATATTGCTGAGAAAACGGGGAGGAACTAGGAGGCGCAGGAGGGGAAGGCGTATTGGAGTTCAGAACAGCAATCGCATTAGCTATCGTAACAACGAAACTGGCACCCGTGTCATTACTTCCCAGTTCGATTGAACCGCCTGCAGCGGTAATTAAAGCATTGGTCACATCTGGATGGTTTCTAAAGAAACCAATTGTGTGCGTACAGGCCGGTGTCGGACATGCTCCTAATGCTGATGTACCGCAAACAATGCCTGTCGGTACTGCTGTAGCATTAGCGGAGAAAGTCAGAGGAATTTGGACACACACTGTCTCATGAACATTTGTAAAACATTGTAAACATAGCGGCTCATGGGTATAGCGAACTAAGAATGGAGCTTGTCTGGAATTTGACCCGCTATTCACGCGGGTTTGAACGTTTCTATAGAGGTTTACACAAAGAGAACCCCGGCACTATAGGCACCGGGGTTCTGCAGATAGATTAGATTGTGGTTACGGATAATGATATATACACTATTTTCTTAGGCTTCAATGATGATCGGTAAATAGTTAATTCTTCACAAATGAGATGTCATCAATGCAGAAGTCATTTCCTGTGTAGGCGATACGCGTATCGCGGATCTCAATATTAGCCTGAGTTGCTGTTCCGGCAGACCATGTTGCGGTATATTGAGACCATCCATCAGCTGCTGTCCCAAGTTCAAGGATTGAAGGAATAAGCAGATCACCGTTAATTTTTACTTCAAGTATGCCCGGCTCCGGATCTTCATAAGAACTCTTGGCGTAGAATGTGAATGTGTATGTGGGAGATACGGGTGTTGCAGGCGTGTAATCAATATACCTTGCCCAATTTTTCCCAGGGAAATCGCTGGTTCCGCCCCATGCCGTCTCGGTTTGTAACACAACGGGAGGCTTATCATACTGGTAACACAATTTATAGGTTAATGCAGTGGGATTAGCCTCCGGGCCGCCTGACCAGGCATAGTTACGGGCCATAATCCAAAGCTTGTTGGTTCCGGCAACCAGCTGAGAGCTAATACCTATAGGGCCTTCGATCGAATCATACCCATGCCGTCCGTCGCCTAACTCTGGAGTAAGATCCTTGGTCGAAGGTCCATAAACAATAGCCGGACTTCCATCACCAACAAAGACGCCATTTAGGTAAGCTATCTCAGCATTATCGGCATTCATTGTTAATGTGCCCGAAATATTGGTGGCAGCAGCAGGTAAGGCAAAAGTTCTGGTAAATAGCCGCCACGTATTAAAATCGGGTGTCTCGGAATTATAGGCACTCGAGATCCAATCAGCACCGGGAATTCCGTAAGGTGCCCAGGCACTGTGTGCCCAAGCCAGAACGGATGGAATCCCTGCAGGGTAAGCGGTTTGGTAATCGGCCTTATAACCTGCCGGATAGCCTGGTTTCTCGGTATCTTCAGCTAACAAAAGCACATTATCCGAACCGGCACCGCTAACCAGATAGCCAGTGACTGTATCACCAGCTTTGATTTTTTTCACAACTGCATGGGCCGCAACGGCATAGGGGGACCCCCAGCCTTCACCGATTGGGAGACAATACCATCCGGTTTCGGTCATCCCCGGATTAAGAGTCTCCTTGCTAGAGAACTTACCGGGAATTGGATTCCCGTTTGTCTGGGGGATACCCGTGGCCCCATCTGCAATCGCAACATGTGTCTCTGTGATTACCCATCCTTCAGCAATTTTTTCAGGAGACAGAACGAATTTAACGCAGATATTTGTACTGTCGCTCTTCACAAGAACATCGCCAACAAGTATTTTCTGCCCGGCATAAAGCGGGAAGCTTGGGGGAACCGGTTCATTTAGTGTAAGACCTGTTACGTCCTGTCCCCATACAACTGCAGGCGGTTCGGTCGTAGTACCATTGACAATCATCATTTTTCCTGTTCCGGAAGTGTGATCGCCAAAATTCAGCCATGCAGAATGATACAGATTAGGACTTGTGCCAATTGCGTATACCAGCGGGGGCTCCAAACTGTTCTGATAGATGTCTGTAACAGGTGAGTAACCGCTGGTAAATCCCGTGTTCCCCACCTCAAAATCGCCGTTTGTAATGAGATTGACAGGCACTGCATATGCGGGTGTTGCCAGAGCAACTATCATTATGATTGTCATTAATATGCCAAGCCATCGTTTCGTTTTTTTCATTATTCATTCTCCTTTACAATTTTAAATATTTAATCACCGATATTAACATATTTACATCCTATTGCTGTGCGGAGCATTTTATGCATCGTAACTGTCCTTGCAAGACTATTAATTCTTGCATGAATCTGAAGTGCTCTGTATGTCTAGAGTTTTATCCATTCATCTATAAAACCACCCCTTTCAATGAAATGATGAAAAAAGTAATCTTTGATTAACAATCCGGAAAAACGCAAAAACCGACCTTTTGGTCGGTTTCGCTACTAACTCCTCCTGGGAAAAGCGTCCAAATAATTCCCCGGATTCATTGTTCCCATTTGCTTAACAATATTATCTTTATGAAATGAATTGCCACAATTTTTGTTTAGTTAAAAATTTTGACTGTAGAGGGTAGCAACAAGTCCTGCTACCCAATTCGTCGTACTGTTGATTTGTCCTCAGCCAAGGAAGCGATCCCCATTTCCTTTGACGTATTCTGCAGTGAATGTGTTGATATTGACTCACCGATCCCGCATTACTTTCCTTTGATAGCTGACCAGAGTATATTTGTCAACGCCATATAGCCCTGATGGCTTGGGTGAACATTGTTGGCCGGCAAGTATTTCTGATAATGTTTTTTAAAGGCTTCTACGGTCGGCACGAACGTGACATTGCCATTGTGTAAAGCTGTTGCGTTTTGTATCGACGCATTTAATGTGCCGGTTAATTGATCGTTATACGGATATCCCATGACGTAGATCTTGGCATCCTGATTTTGTCCGATAAAAGTCAGTATGTCCAAAGTGTTTGCACCTACTTTTGTAATAGCATCCAGAATCACGTCCTGGTTTTCTGGCTGGCTGGCTAAAAGGAGATCGTTACCCCCGATATGGAGCGTTATGATATCCGCATTGTGAATCGCCTTTTGGATACGAAGTTTCAGCACAGGGGACAATCGGGCAAAGACGCCTGTTATTACCATCTCGTCGCCGGATCTCAGCCCTGCGACCACAGAAGATAAGGATGGATCTAAAGGATCACTGATGCCCATCAGCTTCATGACAAGTGCAGTGACAGTTTGTTCATCAGAGGCTGCAATATTTGCCCGTATGAGCGGAAACTGTGCAGACTGATCGTCAAGAATATTTTTGAGATCCTCCGATGTCAGACCCGGCACGCCAAAGTTCTCATACGTCCCCAGATTATTCGTGATTCTCTTCGCTAAAAAATCCGCATAGCCCTGACCAGAACCGCCCGCGGGTGTCATACCTGCCGCCAGCGAATCTCCGATGGCCACATAATTCCCCTGTTGCGGCACAGCCAATGCTGCATTCGGTACAATCATCAGACAAAGAATCAGTATAAGCACCAGAAAAAAACCTCGATTTCTTTTCGTTGACATTTCAAACACCGTCCCTTCCTTTTTTCGGTAAAGCCTGATCGTGTTCCTAATACCACTGTTGTAAAAATTTACCATAATTGAATTATATGTGTAACTACAACGGAATTCAATCTCCCGGGACTTCTTTTCCCGGAACTTTTTTCAGACAAAATCCGAATAATTCCGATAGTAAAGAGTTCCTATCTGCAGTATCTATCACAATGAAGAACCGCATTGTTGTCGGTCAGTACAATTATTTATTTATTATGCTTTGAATATAGATAAGGAGTATCAGCCCGAAACAGCTCGGGCTATGGTCGGGTAAGTATATAATTTTATAGTTGAGGAGGTTCTGGTATGAAAAGATTATTAGCTTGTTTTTTAAGTATTGTTTCGGCTGTCTCCTTCTTGTTATTCGATGGAAGTTATGCCCAAGCCGGGGGTGGGTGGAGCATAGTAGACAGCAAAGAACTGGATGGTTCTTCCGCATCGGTAGCAGTATTTATCTTTCGTCCTGTGAGTTTAATGGAACAATCTACGCCGCCTTCAGTGATCCGGCCAAGCAGACTTGGGACGGCACCGCTTGGAGTAACTCTATCTGCCAATGATTTATTGACAATCACTGCCTTGAGCAGTGGAAAAAGTGAAAGCACTGGAGCAAGTATAACTGTAATCAGCAAAGGAGGAGGATCAGCGTCCTCGGACAGTGGCGGTGGGGAAACAGCAACCTATTCTATCAATCCCGGTGGTGATAATACCAATTACAACAGAAATATTTTATCCACTTAAATAATGTTACAACTCAACAAAGGCAGGCCGCTCAATTATCCTCTACTTCTCCGCTAATAATTCCGAACGCAACTACTCTGACCACCCTTACGACCGGTGACGGTCTTCAAATAGTGGTTCCGGCAGGAGCAACCGAAAATCAGTCTGGGGCCTTGCAGATAAC
>CALBJS010000308.1 GCA_937892995.1 uncultured Peptococcaceae bacterium
TATTTGGCTACAAGCATAAGGATGTAGTCAATGTTTACCTCTATCTGTTTGATCAGTTCAATCTCGAAAATTATGTCATCATTGAAGGGTAGTTGCATCAAAGCCTGTCAGGAACATATTCACCACAATCAATAAGTCAATCTCACGATTCTTGACGCGAAGAGAGAGGTCTTTATAGTAATTCTGAAACTTATCTGAAGAAGTATCGTAATTTGTGTTAAATGTCGCGTTGTAATCCCGGATAGCCGCTTCAAGAAAATCCCTTGAACTTTGGTCCCCGAGAAGTACGCATGGGAAGATGTCTGGCAGTGTTTGACGCTTACAATTAGAGTGGGGTCTGCATTGTATAGCACATAACATGAGGAAGATGGCCGTTAGCGTTACACCTCTTTAAGGTTCCAGCGGTGCTTCGATTAGTTGCATCTTGATACTATCACTGTTATCAGTGTAAATAGCGTAGAAGCTTCCATTTACATAAACTACCGATACTGGTGTTTCATTTTTGACTGTATCATCATAAACCGTATCTGTGCCATTATAGAAAACTTGCAGTTTGCCACCATTTTCTTCACCAACGACTATATTTGTGCCGTAGGTGGATACAGAGCTTACTGTGCCGCCGGAGAGCATACTGATATTTGTAAAGGTAATATTTGCACCATCTATAGTTATCTCAGCAGTTTTAAGGCCACTGTGATCATATAGGGCTACTACTTTGCCGCCATTTGATGTTAGGTCGTAGATGTCAAATATATCCGCTGTGCTTTGTGTCCCTGCATTAGATACCATTGTCTCATCAGATTTAAGGTTTGAAGAAACCTTGAGCGAGTAAGTCCTGTCATTGCCGATAATATACTCTTCGTGTGTCAAGATAAAATAATTTTGGTTGTCTACAGTGATACAAGATCCTTTGCTATAATAATATGCATATTTTCCTTGACCGTAATAATTATAATCGTACCAACCATTGATTCTAGTGTAAAAACCCCTGATTTTCCCCGCTATAACTCCAATTAAATTAGCAAGATGTGACTAAAAATGGTATAATTAGAAGGAATAAAGAGTATTCTGGTCATAAATTGCCATAAGGACTGTAAGCGAGGGAAAACCTATGTTTAGGGAAAACAAGGATCATTTACAAGGCTCCATTTTAGAAAGTACCAATTGGATGAGCCCTGGAATTAAGAAAAAGTTAGAAAAATCTTGGGCCCCAATCTTTTATGAGCATATATTTTGCAAGATTGATGAAAAGCCATTCGCAGCATTGTATAGCGACACTGGCAGGCCATCTTTTCCAATCAACATTCTCCTTTCCTTAGAATTTATTAAGCATCTGAAGAATTATACTGACGATGAACTAATTGACAACTTTAACTTTAACTACCTCGTGAATTACGCAGTCGGTATCCGAACCCTTGGGGAGTTAAATCTAGCCGAGAAAACATTGTACAACTTTCGTAGCCGAGTATACCAATACCTCCTTCAAAACCCTGAAGCAGAAGACCCCATCTTTGGACAGTTTATTCAGCTAACTAAAGTATTTGCTCAATTAGCAGGTATCACCTTCGAAGAACAGCGTATGGACACAACCATGTTTATGTCCAATATCAAGAAAGCTGGTCGTATCGTATTAGCCTATGATGTTCTTTGTCGAGCGATTAAAGCGATTCCCGAACATTTACAAAGTGTCAATCTTCAAAAAGCACTGGAGGCAGAGTTTAAGACCAATACCATCTTTAGAACCAAACCATCTAAAAATAGTTCCAAGCTAGATGTACTGTTAAACCTTTGCCAAGAAACTAAGGACATTATGGGAAGTGATGAAGTATTAGCAAGCACTAATGAATTTCTGTTCCTTGAGCAGATGCTTCAATATTATGAAAAATACGTTCCAATGTTTCGTTTAGGTTCTCATCATCTTTTGCACGGGTGCGGACATTTTCAAAAAGCTCACTCGGCAGAATAAAAAGCCTTTCGTCTTCACTAAATCTTCTCGTGCCTGCTCCGCTTCATTGTCAGAAAGCTTGGCATAGTCAAATTCAGTATTGCCTGCTTCCCATTCTCCGGCATTAATATAGGCGGTAATATTTTCGAATATGTAACAATAAAAAAGCATACCAAGGACATATTGTTTAAAATCCCAGCCATCTACACTGCCTCTGAGGTCATTGGCAATATTCCATATCGTACGATGCAGTTCCGCACGTTCCTGTCCTTTTTTGTTATTAGTCATATTTCTGCTTCCTTTCTTCAGTTTTATTCGGAACCAATTCCATGATATCCCCGAAATCTACATTTAAGGCAGTGCATACTTTTATTAAAACATCCATGCTGACTTTGACATTTTTAGAAAGTTTTGAAATTGACGATGGACTGATACCCGCTGCCGCTTGCAAGTCTTTCTTTTTCATATCGCGGTCAATCAACATTTTCCAAAGCTTTTTATAACTGACGGTCATTTGAGCCACCATTTTTGCCACCTCACTACTAAAATATATTTTATTATAGCCAGAATAACTTCAAGTTTGCAGTGCTTTTTAGCCATAATTGAATATTGTCTATGCCACATACCGCAAGGTTAAAGGCGGCCATAAAAACGTCATAGCCGCTAGCAGCGACTATCGCGAATTTTTAGGAATTAAAAACCCCTATTTGACCGCCCTGAATGGATCCTTTTTTATAATTCAACATAAGGACATTTTTTAAAACTATTTAATAATTTGTTATAATGTATAGATGTTAGTTAAAATATTAATATTTTTTATTTTAAGGGAGTAATCAAACTTGGAATATATTGCTTTGTTTTTTACTACTTCAGCCGCCATAAAATTTCGCAGAAAACTACAAAAGCTTAATACTTCGGTTAAAGCAATGCCCGTTCCGAGAAAATTAAGTTCTAGCTGCGGAATCGCTGCTCGCTTTTCTTGGCCGGAAGATCTTGCTCCCTTGCTTGGTGAAGGTGTGGAAAAAGTATATTCGCTAAATAATGGCGACTATTTTCTTCTTTACGAGGCGGATTAATCTAAAACCTTATAGAACATATACCCGGAGGTCTGATCAGAATAATGAAGATTCGTAGCGTTTATATGGATAATGCCGCCACTTCTTTTCCCAAAGCACCGGGGGTGGCGGATGCCGTTTTTGCTTATTTAACAAAAATAGGCAGTAACATTAACCGCGGCAGTTACAGTCAGGCTCTGGAGGCCGAAGATCTTGTTTGGGAAACGAGAGAGTTGCTTTGTGATCTTTTTTCCTCTCCTAAGCCGGAGTATGTCGTCTTTACCAAAAATATCACGGAAAGCCTGAATATTTTAATTAAAGGTTTACTTAAGCCGGCAGACCATGTCTTAGTATCATCTATGGAACATAATGCCGTACTCAGGCCACTCAATCATCTTAAAAGTAAATTCAATGAACTTTTGGATATTAGTATCTTGCCTTGCAATGTAGACGGTGAATTACCTCAAGGTCGGGAATTAGAAAAAATGTTGGAAAGTCACCTTAAGCCTAATACTAAAGCTCTGATCATAACCCATGCTTCTAACGTCTGTGGGACTATCTTGCCAATCATTGAGCTGGGAGCATTTTGTGATCAGCATGGCCTTTTTTTTCTGGTAGATTCGGCTCAAACTGCCGGAATCGAACATCTTAATTTTCTGGAAATCAAAGCTGATGCTCTTGCCTTCACAGGACACAAAGGATTACTCGGTCCACAGGGGATAGGCGGTCTAATTCTCAGTGAACGAATCGCTTCCCAGCTTGAACCCCTAATCACCGGGGGAACAGGGAGTTCTTCAGAGAAAGAATTTCAACCTTCTTACATGCCGGATAGATTCGAAGCAGGTACCCTCAATATCCCCGGAATTTATGGGTTAAATGCTTCTTTAAAATATCTACACAAAATCGGTCTAGATGCTATTAAAGAAAAGGAGACCCTCCTAATCAAAAGGTTTTTATGTGGAATCTCGGATTTACAAGGTGTCAGCCTGATAGGTAAATCTGCTCTTACTAATAGAACGGCAGTACTATCTCTGGATTTCAGCGGAAGCGATCTAGCCCTTGTAAGCCATCGCCTCTCCTCGGTCTACGGAATAACAAACCGTTGTGGACTTCACTGTGCTCCGCTTGCTCATAAAACTTTAGGAACCTTTCCTCAAGGAACTCTAAGGCTAAGCCCCGGTTATTTCAATACTCTCGAGGATATCGATTACACCCTTGTAGCAATCCGAGATTGTATTGACTATTTTAGTTAAGAAAAGTTAACTTTAAAAATACCTAGAAAATTTACATGCAGTTTTTCATGCAAATCTTCTAGGTATTTTTCACTCTATTTTTATGTAAGAGGGCATGCATACTTACCATTAAATTAGCGGTACCTATTTCCACCTAATTTCCATGTTTAATTTCAGTAAATAGTTAATGCCTAATTATATTAATTAGATTAATTAGATTATTCACAGCAAGGAGTAGAAGGAGTAGAAGGAGTAGAAGCACTATTGCCTAACGCAATAATCTTAAGGACATTCCCAGTGTCGAACGTGCTAAGGAAGGCCGGAGTGGTTACATGCAGTGGGTAAGAAGGCGTAAGTATCCAGTGGATATTTACGATAGTGCTTGAGCGGCCGCTGTTGTAAGTATAATAATAAGATGATGCATATTACCATATAAATTTACGCCTTATTTTAGGTAATATTCACATGACGATAAACATGTAAGTACTCATGTTTATCGTCATGTTTATTATCACACTAATTTTCATGTTCATTTAAACTTGCATGTATATTCTAGTGTTAATATGCATCACTTGATTTATCATTTATATAAAGATCTGTTTACGCCATCTCTTTTTGTTAAGTTTATGGAATCAAAATATTCCAAGAGGGGAAGGGCATACTTTCTTGAAGTTTGCCAATAATCACGTACCTCAGCGACAGTAACTTGTCCCTTTTTTTTCAGAAGCTCCACTAAATCAGCTTGAGCTTTTTCGATGACCGTTGAGGGAAAATAATAATCCCCAATCCTTATCCATAATCCCTTTGTTAAAAAATAAGCTGCAAATTCCTGAAATTTATTAAGAGCTATCCCACAATCGTTCGTACTTTCCTGCCAATCAGGTGGGTTTAAGCCTGCTTTTTTCCATTGCCTGTGTAAACATTCAAGTTGCTCTTCAATGTTTTGCGGCAATTTAATTTCAGGCAAAGCCTCTACATTATTTCCTACTATACGGAAAAAATTGTTTTCGGACCCCCAATCTAAAAGCAATTGCCAGGTCTTCAAAGTAAGATCCATACCTAGTTTCTTTTTTAATTCCTCGCGGCCTATTCCTCCCCGCAGAGGGTAGCGTCTTTGGAAACGAGCGGCCTCAGCAGAGACAAGCTTCCCCCATCGCTGAGCAGCTTCTCGAAGCCAGTAGACCTTAAGATCATCTTCTTGAAGGATCACGATAAGTGCTTCTTCTCTAAGGCTTTTTAACTCCTGTTCGACCTGTTCTTTAGCTAAACCGGTATTATCCATAATTATTCGGATTGGTACAGGATTTTGCAACTCTCGGATTAATAATTCCCTTGAGCTGCCTTCTGCTCTTACCCTGAATTCTTCCAACACCTTGTCCTTGAATCTTTTCTTTTTTACAAAGGAAACCCCGAGTACCTTCCCGCCCCCGATGGTAATAACAGGGGAATAGTAACGGATAACAAACCTATCACCGGCAACAGCTAAGATGGGGCCTTCCAGGATAACCTGAGCAAAGCCTGTTTCCCCAGGAGCGAGCTCTTCCTGGCCTAGAAGATGTATTCTACCTATCTTTTCGGCAGTCCCAAGATGAAAATGAATTCTTTGCCTTTGCTTGATAACTCTTTTCTCGCTTGCAAGGTTAGTTAGTTCTAAATCTAATATTTGGCCTACTCTAAAATACCCAGGGGCGACCAAAGTAGTGCCTCTCTTAATATCGTTTACAGTCAATCCGCTTAAATTAATCGCCGTTCTTTGGCCTGCAACTACATTTGAGACCTGATTCCCATGTACTTGAATATTTCTAACCTTAGCACCCAGGCCACCAGGTTCAAACATTATTTCTTGACCCTTATAGATGCTTCCGCTTACTAAAGTTCCTGTTACTATCGTGCCAAAACCCTGCATGGTAAACACCCTGTCAATAGGCATTCTCGCGGGTAAGTCCGTGCGTTTGGCCTCCGCTTTATTCAGGACCTTGATTATTGTTTCTAATAACCCCGGTATGCCTTCCCTAGTTACAGAAGACACTTTACAAATAGGGGCATTCTCCAAAAAACTATTTTTGAGCTTTTCTCTAATATCCTGCTCAACCATCTCTAACCATTCTGGTTCGACCAGATCAATCTTGGTCAGTACGACTATCCCCTTTTCGAGCTGTAAAAGGTTAAGGATATCTAGATGTTCCTGAGTTTGAGGCATGATGCCTTCATCAGCGGCGATTATCAAAAGAACAATATTCATTCCGCTTGCTCCGGCTAACATCTGGCGAACAAATCTTTCATGTCCTGGTACATCTATAATTCCTACCTTCCTGCCATCAGGTAAAGTCAAGTAAGCAAATCCCAATTCAATAGATATTCCTCTTTCCTTTTCCTCCTTAAGACGGTCGGTATTAGTGCCGGTCAGGGCTTTAATAAGTTGAGTTTTGCCATGATCAACATGGCCGGCCGTTCCCATAACAAGATACTTTTCATTCATTTTCATTTATCTAACCTCATTATCTAAATCATTTGCCAACTTCATTATTATTTTACCGTAATACACGCATAAAAATCTCTAAATATGGAAATAAAATAAGTAAGTAGGATTTTTTTGGGGGTATCTAAAATTGACTCCACTTTCCGTATTTAGTGAAAAGCGGCATATAAGAGCACACTATAATGATAAACAAGGATTAGCTACTTTGCAATCCAAACTCGAAGAACATATGCAGGCTGCAAATGGGAGACATATAGTCATATTATGTATTGGCTCCGATCGATCTACCGGTGATTCTCTCGGCCCGCTTACAGGTACGAAATTAAAAGCAAAATGCATTCCCGGACTATCTATCATTGGGACACTTGAAGAGCCAGTTCACGCCGAAAACCTTGAAGATAAACTAGCAGAAATAAACAAGGCTATTAATAACCCCTTTATCATTGCTCTTGATGCTTGTTTAGGGCGTCTAGAATCAATAGGCTTCATTACCCTTGCCGAAGGTGCCCTCAAACCGGGAACAGCGGTAAAAAAAGAATTGCCGGAAGTGGGGGAAATCCATCTCACCGGCATTGTTAATATTAATGGTTTTATGCAGTATATGGTTCTTCAAAACACTCGCCTAAATATAGTATGGCAAATGTCGGATGCGATCTGTCATATCTTTACCCAGGCCTATCTAGCTATTGCAGCACCGCCATACTTACACCATTTAAGTGCCGGCAGACAGGTTTAGCACACGGCACGATACTATTGTCTTTGGTAAAGCATGTCTCTTAGACCATCTCTGTCCGTGGGTCCACTCTTTAAAGAAAGATTAGATTTTGGCACCACAGCAGGCTCTCTCAATAGCAAGCTTTTCTTCCTGAAGCAGCTTAACAGGGGATTGTCCCTTCTCAATCGCCTTCGCATAGACCCTAGACTCTTCAACACTATGTATTCCAGTTAGTACAACACCAGTGCCCTCCTGATTAAGCAGGGCTAGAGCAAAACTAAGTTCAGCACCCATATTATCAAAAGAATTAAATTTTATGAGCTCCGCACAGTCAATTCCGCTGCGGAGTTTGTTTTCTACCTGTTCAAGTCTAGAATCATGGTTTGCTACCCGTTGGCTTAATTCTTTCATTTCCCGAAGATTACTTTTCAGTAAATCTTCTAATTTGGCCCCAGACATAAATGTTTGTACAGCTAGGTGAGCCTTTTCGAATCTTTTCATTTTAAAAACGAGATATATAGTTATTATTATTGATGCCAAGGCTATTAAGGAAGCTACAACCGCAATAATGAACAACAGTTGCACATCTGATAAGAGATTCAAGCAAATTCCCCCTAAAATTTAATACACAAATATTGATAATTCTTATTAAAAGCTGAAATACTGGAATAAAACCACCAGAGGGACCGTAATGAAGATACCTGGAAGTAGATTTCCTACTTTAATTTCTTTAATACCCAGCATATTGATCCCAATGCCAAAAATCAATAATCCACCTACGGCACTCATCTCATTAACCACCGTGCCAGAAATTATTCCTTGCAATAAGCCCGCAAAGAGCGATATGCTTCCTTGATATAAAAATACAGGAATGGCGGAAAAAATCACCCCCATACCCATAGAAGATGAAAAAATAATTGCTGTAATCCCATCAAGAGCTGATTTTGCAAATAAAATACTGTGATTACCGCTAAGCCCATCCTCTAAAGCTCCAACAATAGCCATTGCACCCACACAATAAATCAGACTTGTCGTTACAAAAGCCTTAGTAAACCTTCCTTCTCCTTTTGTTGAGAGTTTTCCCTCTAAAAATTTGCCCAGATTGTTCAGCCTAGCTTCAATATCAATCCCTTCCCCAATTATTCCACCTAAAACCAAACTAAGAATAACTATTAGGATATTTTCGGTTTTTAAGGCCATCTGCAAGCCGATAATGAGGACAGTCAATCCTATTCCTTGGATGACAGTAGTTTTTAATTTATCAGAAAAAGCCCTACCAAAGAAAACTCCTACTAATCCTCCGATAATAATAGCCATAAAGTTTACTATGGTTCCTAGCACTACAGCTCTTCCTCTCTCTTATTTAACTGTAGTGTTCCACGTGGAACACTACACTGTGTAGTGAATCATCCTCTGACGGCAATAAAAACTTTCAAGATTCTAGATTGCCGACAATGATGTATTATATCTTCATCGGAAACTAGAATCTTTAGCATTCCTAGCACTAGTACAAGGTATTCACTTAGGCATTCAGATATTACCGGCAATATTTATTGCACTATTCCCGGCAATGGTTGGAATATCTTACTTATACATAGAGTTCGGACTTAGTAAGTCCGATATAACTGATTACCTCATGCAGCAGGACTTGTAGGGATTCTTAGATTTGAGCTAATCAGGCCATGAGCTTTCAATCACAATTTAGAAGTTGTTTGCTTACAAATCAACTACTCCGAAATGACATTTTTCAAACTACTTATACGACAATAGTCCTAAGAACTGCAACATCTTTATTAAGGACGATTGTTAAATATGCACTCATTGTTCCACGTGGAAC
>CALBJS010000309.1 GCA_937892995.1 uncultured Peptococcaceae bacterium
ATGGCCATTTGTGTACAGGAATGTTCTTGGGGGTGAGGATGGCTCGCTATGGTTTACGCTTACTGGGAATTGAAGACCCCCATACCTTTCGAGACTTGATCGCCTATGTGGAAATCGACCGTTGTGCTTCTGATGCGGTTTGCGTAGTTACGGGGTGCACTTTAGGGCGTAAACGTCTGAAACTGGTCAATTACGGCAAAATGGCCGCTACTTTTGTGAACTTAGAAAGTAAACAGGCCGTGCGGCTTTCTCCTGCCCGCTATATCGAGGTACCTGAAGGTGTTGATGGTAAAGAATTTTGGGCCGGATTTAGGGATGAAGAGCTCTTTAAAGCCGAACAAGTGCAGGTCGAGATCTTGCCCCGAGATCTGCCGGGGAAACCTCTACATAAAGCCCAATGTGCTCAATGCGGAGAAAGCATTCTGGACGGGCGGGAAGTGGAGAAGGACGGCATAAGCCTTTGCTTGGGGTGTGCGGATCAACCCTACTATCAAAAAGTATGATGCCGCTTAACTGAATCTTTGAAAAGAAGGGATTAGAGTATGTGGGATATTTACGATGAACTGATTGCAGCCGTACCGTCAGAACTGCGGGTGACTGATTGCTTAGTGGGAGTATGTTGGACTATGGTTCATTCTTTAAGTACGGGAATGGCTATGACAATGGATAACGATATGGGATTCATTCGAGGGTCCGGCTCCCTAGTCGGTATGAGGGTAAGAGAATTAGCCGAGTATGTAAAGTCTTGGAATAACCTGGAGGCCGGGATCGGTCTGGCTGCCATTAATTCAGCTATTAATACCGTAGAACGGGCGGAAGAATACGCCGGATATCAACGAAGCCGGCAGGTGGAGGGAAGTGCCTTTCAAGCTTTTCGCCAGGAACTCCAAGGTAAAAAGGTTGCAGTGATCGGGCATTTTCCCGGTCTTGATGAATTAAAAGAATGGTGCCAATTATCTATTTTGGAACGTAATCCCCAGCAGGGAGATTTACCTGATCCGGCTTGTGAGTATATATTGCCGAACCAGGATTATGTTTTTCTGACAGCGACGACCTTGATCAACAAGACTTTCCCACGTCTTTTGGAATTAAGCAAAGAGGCTAAAGTTATTTTGGTAGGGCCGAGTACCCCGTTGCATCCTTCCTTATTTGAGCGGGGAGTAGAGGTTTTGGCTGGTTCCGTAATCGAAGAAAAGGGGCTTTGGACGTATATCCGTGAAGGGGGAATGGGACCGGGGGTATTCAAAAGGGGCTGTCGAATGGTGGAGATCCACAAAAGCGAGTTGGTAAGGGCGTGAGTGGGTGAGCATCGATGTTAGCAAAGAAAAATGGGAAGTGGTGCGAAAAGAGCTGAATGGTACTCGGGCTAAAACTTTTCATAAAAGAGGGAAAAATTTCTCCTGGAAAAAATTACTTTTGATTCTTTCTCCACTTCTTGTTTTTCTCCTTTCCTTTCCGGTAGGGAGATATGGGATTGCCCCAGGTCAGTTAATTACGATCTTACTAGCTAAAGTATTTCCTATCCCTCAAACTTGGCCCGATACTTTGAATACCGTAGTTTTTCAGGTAAGACTACCAAGAATTCTGGCCGCGATGATGGTTGGGGCGGCTTTATCGGCAGCTGGGGCTGCTTATCAAGGAATGTTTAAAAACCCCTTGGTTTCGCCGGATATTCTAGGAGCCTCAGCAGGGGCGGGATTTGGGGCTGCGATAGGAATTTACTTTTCTTTTGGGGTTATAGGGATCCAATGCACATCTTTTATTTTCGGTTTGTTAGCAGTGGGGCTGACCTATCTTATTGGTAGTCGGATCCGTCATGATCCTATGTTAGCTTTAGTTCTGGCAGGGATCTTGATGGGTACCATATTCTCTTCATCCACTTCTTTGCTAAAGTTTATGGCTGATCCTTACGATAAACTGCCGGCTATCACCTTTTGGTTAATGGGGAGTCTGGCTTCAATTGCCCCGAAGGACATTTGGATTGCAATATGGCCTATTACGTTGGGCCTTGTACCGCTTTATTTGTTAAGATGGCGTTTAAACGTTCTATCGATGGGGGAAGAAGAAGCTAAGGCTTTAGGCTTGGAGACGAGCCGATTAAGGCTTGTTGTGATTATTTGCGCTACCTTGGCTACCACTGCAGCGGTATCGATCAGCGGCTTAATTGGCTGGGTGGGACTAATCATTCCTCATCTAACCCGGATGCTGGTTGGGCCTAATTATAAAGCTCTGATCCCTGCCTCTATGCTTTTAGGGAGTTCTTATTTACTCTTAGTTGATGATGTGGCCAGGGTACTATCTACGGTGGAAATTCCTTTAGGGATACTGACGGCGGTTATTGGAGCGCCTTTCTTTCTCTACCTAATTTTACGCAATAAAGGGGGATGGCGATGAAATTTGAGGTGAGAAACGGAACTTGCGGGTATGGAAAAAATACAGTTTTAAAAGCGGTTTCTTTGACTGTGGAAGCAGGTGAAGTGCTTTGTATCTTAGGACAGGGAAGACGACTCTTTTTAAATCAATTTTGGGACTCCTGAAAATGCAAGAGGGCTTTCTGGAACTGGATGGGAAGGATATGACAAGGTTATCCCGAGCTCAGATTGCTCAAGTGATTGGCTACATTCCCCAAGCACATAATCCACCATTTCCTTTTAAAGTTATTGATGTGATTTTGATGGGACGTACCGCTCATCTGGGAGTATTTGCTTCTCCAGGGGAAAAGGATGAAAAGATTGCCGAAGAGGTTATTGATTCTTTAAATATCAGACATTTACGGGATAAAATCTATACCGAAATAAGCGGGGGCGAGAAACAGTTGGTCCTAATCGCTCGGGCCTTAACTCAAAAACCACGTCTCTTGGTAATGGATGAACCGACTGCTGCCTTAGATTTCGGTAACCAATTGCTTGTTTTAAGCCATATTCAAAAATTGGCTAAGATGGGCCTGGGAATTGTCATGGCTTCTCATTTTCCGGATCATGCTTTCCTTTATTCTTCGAAAGTAATTCTATTAAAATCCGGCGGAATATATGCTGCAGGTCATCCAAGTGAGGTGATTACAGAGCGAAGTCTTAAAGATCTTTATGGGGTTAACGTTAAGATTCTGAATACAGGAGTGCAAAGTGACGCGAATAAGGAGCGAGAAGTTAAAGTCTGTATTCCTATCTTAAATGCCAGCTAATGATATAGTACAAATACCCTCAGAATTAGTCGCTCAAGCCCAATTGTGCTTTTCGAATTCTTACGGGTGAATCATTAATACATTAATAAAACTTAATGGGGAGGATTCAGATGTTTAAAAAACAAGCTAATTTGCTTATATCCCTAGTTATAATGTTTTCACTGATTTTTAGTTTTGTCTTACTCGGCGGTTGCAGTAACCAGGCAAACCAAAATCCGCCGGATCAAAAAACAAGTGCTGAACAAAGTGCAACTCGGGTGATTACCGATGATGCGGGACGGACCGTAACTGTGCCCAAGGACATTAAGAAGATTTACGGGACTAGTCCGATCGCTTCAATTCTGACCTATACCTTAGCCCCCGAAAAGCTGGTCGGCTGGAACTATGAATTGCGCCAAAGCGATCTTAAATACATCTTGCCGGAATATCATAACCTGCCTAACTTA
>CALBJS010000310.1 GCA_937892995.1 uncultured Peptococcaceae bacterium
AAAGTCGGGTTAATAAGGCCTTTCTTGACCCCTGTCGTATTTCTTGGTGCCGTTACGGCTTACCTAGCCTGGAATGTTCCTTTTGGCCCCCTTACCTGGGTATTTCTAATAGTTAACGGTTTTTTAATTGGCGGATCCGTTCCACTCATTATGTCTTTGCCGATGCTGCTTCCGGAAATCGGACCGGTTTATGCGGGGAGTGCAGGGGGAATTCTCAGCACATTGCAAATGGCCGGGGCCTTCATTCTTTCGTCCTATGTAATTATGCCGTTGGCCGGGGAAAATGTGGATCGGGTTTTTTTGTATATTGGTCTTGGCTATCTGATTTATGCACTAATTACAATCTTCTTGCCTGAACTGGGGTCCAAAGCAAGAACCAAAAATTCTGGACTATCCATGTAAACAGGTTTAAAAAAGATATCGATATATTAAAGGTTTCACCCAAATATAAATAAATAATGCCTTAAACGGAAGGAAAAGCATAAGGAAAACTGCCGGGGAAACAGGCCCCGCTAACCTCGCTAAGCTTATTTACAAAGGTTTTCCTATGCTTATTTTTTTAATTAGTTCCTTACCCCTCTTCTTGGGGCTGATTTTCCTATTTAACAAGAAACTTTTTAAACAATCCTATCCTCTCGACAAAAATTTTCAACTACCCTAAACTTTTAAAGGTAACATATAGCTTTTAAATATGTTAAGATATTTGTAATAGGGGTAAAAGTTAAAGAAAGAAGAAGTTGCTGATTTTATCTTTTATTCGACCCACCTGTTGTAATCTTTCATTTATACAGGGGTGTTTTATATGACTGGAATATCTGATAATAATCAGGGAGAGTTTTATACCTCTGATTTTGACTGTCTTTTTCGGCCTTTAAATAATATTGATACCAATTTGTGGGAGCAAATAAACGAATTAAAAAGAGAATTCCTGAACAATAATATTGATCCAAGGCGTTCCCCTTATATGTATCCTGAGATTGCTGAATCCTGGATCAGATCTAAAGCTGAGGACGTAGATCCCTTTGCCAAAAAGTTGGGGAAACTTTTAAAGACAAAAGACAACGAGTATTTGTTTCAAAATAAAAAGATGCTGATAGATCTTGTTTCTTCTTATATCAAAAAATTCATACCCCTCTTGACAGCCTCCGAATATCTTATGGCGTTAACAGACGAAACCGGGGTGATATTGCTTTTAGAAGGTTCAGAAAAGGAAATCGCGTCCTTCGCCAAAATAAATGTACGTGTCTCGACAGATATGAGCGAAGAGTTGGTAGGAACGACAGCACATTCTTTATGTATCCGTTATCGTAAACCTGTCCAAATCATTGGTCCTTACAACTATTGTATTGTCCTTCAGGACAATATCAGTTCCGCAACTCCTATTTTGAATGAAAAAAACGATGTCATTGGAGCTTTAGTGGTTGTGCAAATGCTGGCTAAAAGAGATGTGCAAAATTTACAGGCCCATTCCTTGGGATGGGTGATCTCCATGGGCTTTGCTATAGAAAACTTATTAAAAGTAAAAAGACGCAATTTGAGCCTTGCTCTAACGAACGGTATACTAGAGACTACTTTAGCACTCGTTGATGAGGGTATTATTACTTTAAATAAAGAAGGGTATATCAATCATATTAACCAAGAAGGGGCGACAATACTGGGGGTACTCACGAGCGAAATTGCCAACAAACATTTTTCCTTTTTTATGACCAGAGAGCAATCCCGGCTCATAGAAGATCTTTTGGCTGGCGGCAATCCTGTATATGATTTTGAGACCATAATAGCGAACAAATCAACCGAACATCGTTTGTTAATGAATATTAGACCCGTTCTGGACCGGGAAGAAAATAATCCTAAGGGTGCGGTAATCCGTTTTCTTCAAACAGAAAAAGTGGACAAACTGGTTGCCCATAGGGGTGGTTGCAGAGCAACTTACACCTTCGAAGACATACTGGGGAAAAGTGCCGTTATGGTTAAGGCAATTCAAGTTTGCAGGCATGTTGGCGGCAAAATGATTAATGTTTTGTTGATTGGCGAAAGTGGAACGGGAAAAGAGTTGTTTGCACAAGCAATTCATAATCAATTCCGCCCGGATGGTCCTTTTGTCGCTATCAATTGTGCATCCATGCCGAGGAATCTGATCGAGAGTGAATTATTCGGCTATGAGGGTGGTGCCTTTACAGGTGCCGAGCGGAAAGGGCGTCCGGGGAAAATTGAATTGGCAAATAACGGAACGCTCTTTTTGGATGAAATCGGGGATATGCCGTTGGAAATTCAACCGGTGTTACTGCGGATTCTTGAAGACAAAAAGGTTATGCGCCTAGGTGGCAACAGGTATATTCCGGTTAATTTCCGGGTTATTGCCGCCACCAACAAGAATCTCTACCAAATGGTATCGGAGAAGAGCTTTAGAGAAGATCTTTACTACCGGTTGTCGGTATTTTCGATTAGAATACCCCCTCTTAGGGATAGGGGCGATGACATTTTGCTGCTCGCCAGGGATTTTATCGAAGATATCTGCCGGAAACTTAATTACAAGGTGCCCAATTTAAGCCCGGAGGTAGAAAAGAGGCTTACAGAATACAACTGGCCGGGAAATGTAAGACAGCTTCTCAATGCTATGGTTTATGCGGTTAATATGGTACAGGGTAACCTTATTAAAATCAATGATATGCCAGATGAGTTACTATATGATAATTCTGTACATATAAGCACCAGAAAAATATTACCCTTAGATGAATTGGAAAAGGCGGCAATCTTAGAGACCATGAAACTAACAAACAATAATACCTTAGAAGCCGCAAGGCTTTTAGATATAGGCCGGACAACGATTTATAGAAAACTGAAAAAGTATGGGATTAACTGTTGATGGGTACATTTGTAGATTCGCATCCCGCTGCACGGAAAATTAAAGTAGACTTTAATCGGGAGTATGCAAATACCCTCCTTTTTATCGTCTCATACTTCATTTCCCGTATATTTTATACAAGTTTTGCGGAAGCAGGACTAACAGAACCACATTGTGAGCATTTTATTGTTTTCCAGCTGTTGCCAAAGCAACTGATACCATTAGAGTCATTAAAAATGCAGTAAAAAAAGAAATATAAAGAAAACTGACAAGCTTATTTTAAGAAGTGACAATGGCCCACAATTTAGAGCTAAAATCTTTAGAGAAGCAATGGAAACCTTGGGGATTATTCATGAGAGAATTCCCATTAATACACCTAACATGAATGCCTATATTGAATCATTTCATAGCATTTTGGAAGACAAATGTTACAGTCGCCATGAATTTGAAACCTTTGCCGAGGCTTATGAAGCCATCAGTAATTATTTTTACTACTATAATCATAGACGTAGACACGGCAGCATCGGCTACATGGCACCAGCAGTCTTCTATCAGAAATACCTTAATGTCAATAGCACCCAAAAAGCAGCTTAAATATCGTCTTTCGACCCTATAAGAATATCCGTTGTTTTTATCAAGGGGTCAAGGGTGCGAAGTGCGGGCTTTAGCCTTTGCCCTTGACGCGAAGGGAAAAACAGCTATCCTTAATGAGGGTTGAAAGGATGAGTAAAAAGAAGATTTTCTAAGGCAGCTAATAAGATAAACGGATATTCTCCACAATTAGGGGTTCAAGCCGGCGGTAAAAGCACCCAAATATCTGCCGGGATGCAGTCGGAGAAATTATGAGTACGGTAGATTTGGTTGTCATTGCTGTAATAGCGGCACTCGTGGCTCTTGTTCTATACAAAATTGTCGGAGATAAAAAAGAGGTGTGAAGTGTTCCGGATGCTGCGGATGCTGCGAACACTCCGAGTGTAGGACTATATGTGGCAAAAATATAAAAGTAAATCAAACGTTAATTTACTCTTCAAAGTTGGCAAAAACTCTTACCGAGTTGATTCTAAGATTTTTGTATTCTGCACCCTGTAAATAATCGTATTGCGATTCAAAAATAAATCATGGGTAGTATATCCTTAAATAAAAGGCCTATTGTCCTATATGTGATATTTTCACAATCGACCCTATTAATTAGGGGATACTGAATAGCCCCATGAGTTTTAATTTATAGCAGGTCTAGACTGTTT
>CALBJS010000311.1 GCA_937892995.1 uncultured Peptococcaceae bacterium
CGGGTGAGATGAGACCCCAAGGGCAGCGGCCACCGGGTGCGATGAGACCCCAAGGGCAACGCCCACCAGGTGAGATGAGACCCCAGGGGCAAAGACCTGTGGACGGTCGTCCAAGGAGGCCTCAAGGTCAGAGACCACCTGGGGAATTCGCGAGACCCCAGGGACAACGACCTGATGATGGCTTGAGGCAAAATAGACCATTTTCTCCTAATTCCCAGGGGGATTTCCGTCAACAAGGTGGACAGCGCCCAGCGGGGGGAGAAGGGAGAAGGTCTCCTCAAGGAACACGTTCCTATTCTGAAGGTGGTAGAAGGCCATCCCAGGGGGGACGTTCTGGTTCCGACAGTAAAAAAGCTCCTCAAATGCAAAGGATAAAGATAGAGGGAAAATCAGTAGAGCTTACGGTTGCTGAACAACCGGTAAAACGCCAACCTCCTGAAAAGAAAAAAGCACACGAAAATAAAGTTTTCTTTGAAAAAAAACGCGGTGCGGAAAAGGACATTACGGCCATATTCCGGAGGAACGAAAGAAATCAGCCTAAGGAAAAGAAGGAAGTAACGCCTAAGCATATTATTATTCCAGAGTCACTTACAGTCAAAGAACTTGCTCTAAGGATGAGCCGCAAAGCAAGCGAGGTCATTAAAGAACTAATGAAACTGGGTGTAATGGCTACTATTAATCAAGAAATTGACTCAGATACAGCCGCGATCTTAGCTAATGAGATGGGGATTACCTTAGAGGTTAAGATAGAAAAATCCATAGCTGTTATTGATGAAATAGTGGATGATGTAGCTGAACTCAAGCCCCGTCCCCCTGTTGTCACTGTTATGGGCCATGTTGACCATGGGAAAACCTCTTTACTAGATGCTATCCGATCAGCAAATGTTACCGCTTCGGAAGCAGGTGGCATAACCCAACATATTGGTGCCTATCAGATAGAAATTAAAAATCAAAAGATTACATTTCTTGATACTCCAGGTCATGAGGCATTTACTGCCATGAGGGCTAGAGGGGCTCAAGTTACAGATGTTGCTGTTTTAGTAGTTGCTGCAGATGATGGTGTTATGCCCCAGACAGCTGAGGCAATTAATCATTCTAAGGCTGCTAATGTCCCTATTATTGTTGCTATTAATAAAATTGATAAAGAGGATGCAAATCCGGATAGAGTAAAACAGGAACTGACTGAATACGGCTTGGTTGTCGAGGAATGGGGAGGAGAAACGATCGCTGTACCCGTTTCTGCTAAAGCCCGAACAAATATTGAAACCTTGCTGGAGATGATCCTTCTTGTTGCTGAAATGAAAGAGTTAAAGGCAAATCCTAACAGAAATGCTACAGGGACAGTCATTGAAGCAAAACTGGATAAAGGCAAAGGCCCTGTGGCTACTGTTTTGGTATCCAAAGGAACATTAAATGTAGGGGATATTATTATAGCCGGTCAGTCCTTCGGTCGGATCAGGGCTATGATTGATGACAAAGGTCGTAGGGTAAAAAAGGCAGGACCTTCGATGCCCGTAGAAGTTCAAGGATTGTCAGAGGTACCTCCAGCGGGTGAAATATTTAATGTCGTTAATGATGAAAAACTTGCCCGCAGTGTTACTGATGCCCGTGTTAATGAGAAAAAAGCTGAAGAAATAAAACAAAAATCTAAAATCAGCTTGGAGGACTTATTTGATAAAATTAAAGAAGGCGAAGTAAAAGACCTTAATATTATTATTAAAGCAGATGTCCAAGGATCGGTTGAAGCCATTAAACAATCTTTAGATAAACTATCTACTCAAGAAGTAAGGGTAAATATTATTCATGGTGGAGTTGGTACCATAAGTGAGTCGGATGTCATGCTAGCTTCAGCTTCTAACGCCATAATCATAGGTTTTAATGTTCGACATGATTCGAATACTAAGGCAACGGCTGAACTTCAGGGTGTTGATATTAGACTCTACCGAATTATTTATGATGCTATTGATGATATCAAAGCAGCTATGGAAGGTATGCTTGACCCTGACTATAAGGAAGTTTTTAATGGTAAGGCTGAAGTTCGCCAAGTTTTTAAAGTGCCAAAGGCCGGAACTATAGCAGGTAGTTATGTTACAGAAGGCAAAATAAACCGTTCTTCCAAAATGAGAGTTATTAGGGATGGAATAGTGATAAGTGAAAATGAAATTGAATCCTTAAAAAGGTTCAAGGATGATGTTAAGGAAGTTACGGAAGGATATGAATGTGGTATTGGTCTTATGAACTTCAATGATATTAAGGAAGGGGATATTCTGGAGGCTTTTACCATGGAGGAAGTAAAAAGAGAGCTCTAAATTGGCATTGGAGGGTTTTCTGATGAGTAAGCACAGGGCTTTCCGTCTGGCAGAATCGATAAAAATAGAAGTATCTAGAATAATAAGAGAAGAAATCAAAGACCCCAGGTTAGGGTTTGTAACGGTAACAGATGTGGAGGTAGCTGATGACCTAAGGTATGCTAGGATTTATGTAAGCATCTTGGGAAAAGAGGATGAGATTAAAAACAGTATGGATGTCCTGACTAGGGCTTCAGGT
>CALBJS010000312.1 GCA_937892995.1 uncultured Peptococcaceae bacterium
GCCGTTATAGTTTACTGACAGCTCTTTATTAATAGCACTTTTCTACACATAAATGCCCTCCAATGACTGCCATTGTAAGGCATTTTTTTTAGCACACACTGCCCCATCAAGCATATAATGGAAGTTTAGTCATTAAAAAATTATTTGCATTCTTAGCATAATGAAACTTGTTTATATTAGAACTTATCTTTCAAAATTCGTTTTATTACAAGAGCGACAATCAATGTAAAGGTTGCGGCCAAAGTAGTTATTATGTATGTGTTATGAGCAAATAATTCAATCAATACTCCATAAAAAACTTGGCCTATAGGCATACAGCACATACAAATTGCTGTTACTAAAGCCATAACTTTTCCCATAATTTCGTTGCTGATTTGTTTTTGCAGAAAGGTAACAGAAATAATATTAATGGTTGAGATTGTATACATACTGAAAAAAGCTAATAAGGTAAAAAGACAATATGCTAATAATGGAGCAGCACCTTTTAAGAATGGTGTAAAAATTGAAGCCGACATTAATATAAAACTGGCACCTGATAGATAAAATACTTTGTATAGATTGGTTACTGAAAACTTTTTAGCTGTAATTCCAATCAGCAATGCACCAAGCAAGCCGCCAAAACAAATTACACTCTCTGTGACCCCATATAGCTGATTACCTGCGTTTAAAACTTTTTTTATAATATATGGAACTCCAATTGAGTAAACCGGCTCAACAAATAGGTTTAATGCAGCAAACATCAAAATTAATTGCATTATAAATGCTTTTTTATGAATGACATATTGAAGACTATCTTTCATATCTCCAAATAAAGTAACCACAAGATTCTTTTGAATTTTTTTAGAGACATATGGAATATATAAAAACATTTCAATTATGGCTGCAAAAAAAAAGCTTGCACAATTTATAAAAATAACAGTATTTAGTCCACACACTCCGTATAATGTACCCGCCAGAATAGGCCCAAATAAATTTGAAATTGAAGAAACTTGAGATACTAATCCATTTGCCTTTTCTAAACTGCCATCTTCTACTATGATTGGAATACATGCCTGTGTTGCAGGTTGCTCAATAGCAGCCAAAATGGACAATAGCACCATTAGCACCCCGATTATAGTGATCGAGCTATGCCCCAAGAGTAGTGCTATTGCAAAACTTCCTGTCAATAGTGTGCTAATCAAATCCAACCCTACCATTAAGTGTTTCCTGTTAAAGCGATCAGCAATAGCCCCACCTATTGGGGATAATAATATAGTTGGTATAATGGAAATAGCTATAATAACTGAAAAAGTCGATGCAGAGCCAGTAATGTCAAGAATAAATAATGACATGGAATACCTTTGAATCGAGTTTCCAAATAGCGAAATAACTTGTCCTATAAGAAGCAAATAAAAATTTTTAGATGATGAAGTTCTGTTTAAAGAATCCATAATACACTCCTTTCTACCGTATACATACTTTCGGTATGTATGCGGTCAAAATAAAATCTGCTGTTAAAGCAGGTTTTATTTGCTACCTATAAGTCTAAAACTTGGTTTTTAAAGTTTTCAAAATACTCGGATAGTCCTACTAAAATACCATTATCGATTATTGGAAACCCTATCGTATTTGTAAAATATTGTAAAAACTCAATACACTTTTTAGTTTCTACTTCATCCCGTGAAAACATCACAGGATTAAGCCATATATTCAGCAAAAGCAGGAAAACTTCAGCAGTCTGATCTGGAAATTTGACGTTTAAAGAACCATCGGAATTTCCAGCTTTTATGCCTGATGTCATAATCGGGGCAGACGAGGCTACTATTTCCCTCATAATTTGAATAGTTAGTTGTGGGTTGTTGATTTGGGATTTCAATACATATAGAAACGATTCGTCTATGTCTTTTTGTGTTGTACTACGTAAAAACTGTGAAATCTTCTCTTTTCCTGTAGAAAAATTATTGTCATATAAAAATGTTCTAGAATTTCGGCTACTTGATTCAAAATACTTTTTTAAGACAATTTCTAAAATTTCACGCTTTGATTTAAAATGATGATAAACTGCTCCCTTTGTCATACCCAATTTTTTAGCTATATCCTGAATACTCGTATTATCATACCCTTTTTCGCTAAACAATTTTATAGATATTTGAATAATTTGTTCTACTGTACGTTCGGGATATTTATTCCTAGACATACACATCCTCCTTACTTGCGATATAAATACTCTGGGTATGTATACCATAGCATTTATTTCTGATTGTGTCAAGAAACCCTGTGTACACCTGCATAGCAATGCTTTTTGTATAGATAGTAAAAATTACTATAGAAAGTCATTCTATAGTAATTTCTAGTTAAACATATATATACCTCTATTCAATTATTCCCTCTGTTAAACACTAAACTTTAATACAAGTTCATTAAGTTTTTCAGCAGTTTCTGCTTGTTCTTGTGCTGTTAGCGCTACTTGTTCAACTGCCTTTGTTGTTTCATTCATACTTTCCTTTATTGTTTCAGCTTTTTGACTGGATTCTTGTGCTCCTTGTACCATATTTCCAATAGCTTCATTGGTACATTTTAATTTTAAGAATCACTTGAAGTTAAAAAATCATAGGCGACCCTGCATTGTATGGAAACTCCAATAGGAAGGCAATCTTCATCTATATCGAACAGGCTCCCATGGGCCGGGTATATTATATTTTTACTTTCATTTCTACACCCTAAATAATAAAATGCAGCAGGCCTTTCCATAGAAAAATAAGCAAAACTTTCCACTCCCATACTTGGACTTTCCAGCATCTTTACATGTTCCTCTCCTTGTCGTCCTTTTCCACCATGATTTCTGCGTGGCTGCCTTTAAAATATCCTTAATTACATCATCATCATTATAAAGACAAGGGTAGCTTTCTTCTATATCTATTTCACACTTTCCTCTCATAGAGCCTACAATACCAGAAGTTATCTCTCTGAGTCTTTTTTTAACATATTCCCTATGTTCAGTTCTCATAGTTCTCATGGTACCGGCTATTACAACCTCTTCTGGTATTATATTTTGAGCAGTTCCTCCATGTATGGAACCCACCGTAATAACTGCCGGATCAGTTGGAGGAAGTTCCCTGCTTATAATTTCTTGAAGTGATAATATCAAATGGCTGCTTATAACTATAGGATCTACTCCCATATGTGGTCTTGCACCATGGGCTCCTACTCCTTTGATTTTTATGGTGAACGGATTAGACGCTGCATTTACCACTCCCAATTTTACTCCTATATTTCCCACCTCTATATTTTCATCTACATGAAGCCCTATTACCCTATCTACTTTTGGATTTTCAAGTACTCCTTCCTTTACCATAAGTTTAGCTCCCCCAGTAGTTTCTTCTGCTGGCTCAAAAAAAAGCTTCACCGTTCCTTTCAATTCATGCTTCACACTGTTTAAAATTTTAGCTACTCCCAAAAGTATGGTAGTGTGTGCATCATGACCGCAGGCATGCATCTTTCCTTTTACCCTTGAAGAATAGCTGCAGTTTTTATTATCCTCCAGAGGAAGTCCATCTATATCAGATCGGAAGAGCACACGTCTGAACTCC
>CALBJS010000313.1 GCA_937892995.1 uncultured Peptococcaceae bacterium
CTCTTGCCGCCATTGTATACGGCATTGCCATTTGCCCAGCCGCCAAGGACCAGAACATCGCCAGCTTTACCACCCTCAGGGATTAGCTGGTTATATTTCTTTAAACTTAGAGGGCTTCCATAGAGCTTTAGGACATTATTGTCAAGCCTTAACGGGTGGGAACCTGTATCAGTAGTTATTCCGTCACCTGTCCCGGAATTTTCTGCAACCCAGCCAGAAAGGCCATACGTAAAGTCACCGTTTTCAATAAGGTTAAAGGTATTACCAAGATCGGATTGCTCTACCTGAACGGTATCGAAGTAGGCGGTTCCGGTTTCGCCTTCAAGCATAAGTTTGACATACACATCTGTGATGTCATTTTCCACAGAAAATCCAACGCCAATTTTTGTCCAGTCCTGTGTTCCGGAGATGATTTTTGATTTTTGACCTGTCCAATTACCATCTTTATCAACATAGGTGACATAGAGGCTGGCTCCCTTATTATTGCCGATTGTGACACCGGAGGTTTTAACATAGGCTTGTACGGCGTAGTTATATCCTTTTTGGAGGTTAAAGTGCTGCTGGTAATAGTGAATTCCCAAATTATTTGTTTTTGTAACTGCAAAGCTTTTCTTGCCTGTATTCTTTTCCGCAATGCTTATTGATGTTGAGCCTGTTGATCCGCCGGATATCACGGTACTCCAATCGGCATTATCACTTTCAGCTCCCGGATTCTTTGCAAGGTTCATAACCGGCTGCTGCATCTGGGTTGAAGCCAAAAGCTTGTTCTTATCCGAGGTTTTATCCCCGATGCCATAGCTCGCCATGGAGACATAACCTAGGTTATCAACAATTGAGGTTGTTCTGCCATAGTTGTCAAAGAAATAGGTAATGGCAGCTCCGCCGGCATCGGTAAAGGTATTAATGCCGGTATGTGCACCATAAGACACATTTGTTTCCTGCCCGAGAGTACCGTCGGTATGAGTTTCTTTTAAGCGGCTTACTCTGTAAGGCTTGCTGGAATAATATTCAATTGCTGTCTTGTATCCGTCATGATTAACAGCAGAAGTCATATTGCCGCTGGGCGTATAAGTATAATGTGATTGTTTGCCATCAGGGTAGGTAATGGTATCAAGTGTGGTTCCGGTATATCCGTAGCGGGTAACCCTGCCGGAAGGGTCGGTAAGTGTTTCCAAAAGACCGGAAGCAGCGTTATAGCCTAAGGTAATTGATCGGCCAGCACCATCCTTCACTCCTATAACCTGTCTTGAGGCGTTGTAGTAAACGGATTGAAGGTTATGATTTGCATCTTCAATTACAGAGAGATAATAACTGGTGCTTCCGTTTTCGGGGGTGAAAGTATATTGGTTGTAATCCTTATCCTTAATAATGTAGATTCCGTTTGCATTATCGATTAATTCCAGGTCAAGGCCGGATTGATCTTTCTTGGTTGCGGAATCAAAGTAGTGCTTTGTTCCGTCTCCATCAGTGTAAACATAGTACAATACACCGCCAATGGTCACTTTATCGATGGTTTGGGCCATATTTAAACGCCAGCCGTTGCCGTAGCCTTCATTACGAGCCATCTCATGGTTGTTGAAGATATGAAAAAGCGTTATGGGCATCCTGTTTCCATTCATTGAGATATCATTATGGGTAAAAATAAAATTGCCGTTATAGTCATTTACATAGGCTGTACCCGCACGTCCGGTATCGTAGGAATGATATGTCCAGTAATCCTCGAGGCCCGATGCATTAACGTATGAAATAGCTAAATATGGCCTTACTCCCTCAAGAGAACTATCTATATCGCTGGAATAAAATTCGTTGTATCCAAAGATGCTTTCATTATTGCTTTTCAAAACAATACCATTGTTGGCTTCAGATGTATACCAACCTTTTGCGATTGTGGTTATATTCCATGTATACCAGCCTGTATTTTTGACCATTTGAATGTCATGGATTACGCTATTGTCGTATGGGGCTTTATTATTCCAGTTAATAGTCTTGCGATCCCAGGAGGAAGTTACTTTATATGCATCGATTTCCTGCTGGGTAGAACTGTTTGAGCGGGCATACAGATTAAGCTCCGCATTAATAACCATATCGGCTGATGTCAAGTAAGGAAGCACAAATTGAATATACGCACGGTTAACGCCTGAACCGCCGGGTACATTGTTATTGCCGACTACAAGCCTATCTGCCGCATAGTTTGTAGCAGTTGGGAAATTCAATGACACATGGGTATCATAAATTGATAATGGATCACTTGATGTGGTAACAGTGGGATCGATAATAACGGGATAGGCTCTGTCAGGACTCTCAAGCCAGGCTTTATCGGGAGTAATAGTCATGAGATATTTACTATTTTTCTTTTCGAGAGTGACAACTATTGCTTCGCTTCTGATGCCACTCGCATCAGCCATGTATGGCGTATTGAAAGTGAAAATTTCTGAAGATGTTTTAATATCAGTAAAGCTGACAGAACCGTCCGCATTGACCTTCCCATCCAATTTTCCTGCATCTAACTCAAATGTGAAACTTTTATTAACCGGATTTTTAGAAAGGATGATATTTTCTTTGATTTCTTCGGGGAAAACGATATATTGGAGGTCAATACCATCTTGAATGCCTTTGTAGGTTAGAGAAGAGGATAAATTTTTAAGATTGAATTTAGTAGCTTTCTCAGTTGAGTCAGTAACATCAGAATTTATTGAATCAACAACCGCATCTGATTTAACCGCATCGACTAAATTCCAGGAAAGCTTGTATTTATCTTTTTTGACGGTTACCAGCTTATTGGAAGAAGAATTCTTGGAAAATTTGAACTTGATACTATTCCCTTTATTTTCAAGAACCGGAGTATTGGATTCATTCAAAGAATCGATCAAAGAATTGTCTATATCCTTCCAAACACCGTTTTCCTTATAGTGAACCGCAACTGGGTAAACGGCTGCTTCGTATGTAAAATCATCTTTCAAAAAATGTTTGACAAATTTATCACGTTTAGTTGTATCTTCTCTTATAATTTTAGCTTCTGGTTGTTCAAGCGTAGAAACAATATTATTTGCCGGTTTTGGATTTGAAGTATTTTGGTTTAGTGCCTGGACAGGAACAGATGTGACAAAAATAGCAACAGCCAAAAGAATGGATAATTTTTTCATTATTCGATTCATGGCGATATAGCCCCCCTGAAAGAGTATTATCTTACTTTGGATATACTAAAATATCAGGAGGTCTATTATCAAGTAGAAAGGTTTTCCATCAGGCTTAAAGCCTTGAAATTAAAGGGGCTGGCAATTGATGCTAAATAAAATCCTGGTTAGCGTAAAGGCAAAGAATTGGGTTTTAC
>CALBJS010000314.1 GCA_937892995.1 uncultured Peptococcaceae bacterium
ACCTGATTATCTAGCTCTGGAGCAAGAGTATAATGAGCTTATAGAGCAGCGAAAAAGGTTTAATAGATGGCAACAACCCAATTTTTAGCATATATCAGATTATGATGCTCAAATGGTGGTTAACACTTACTTAATCTGGGGGCTTGCTAAATTCCATGGAGGGATTTCCATATTCGAAATTAATAATTCCTGACCCGTTTTGCGGGTATGGGCACAGCAATCAAAATGTATTTGGTACCTAATTTTTTTATTGTATAACTTTTCTATCTCAGGGTGATTGTCATAACTAACCAGCCATTTTATGCTGGTTTTAAGACCGAGAAGGAAATTTGCCAACTTCCGATGGTCATCTATTTCATACCAATAACGATATAAACTTTTGCCTTTTGCAAAATACGGAGGGTCTATATAGAGAAAACACGGGATGGCTCTAAACATGAATTGATGTACAGTTATAAAATCTAATGCGTCATCGAAAACCACTGTCACTTTGTTTTGAAGAGTAGCTATTAGCCTATTAGCTCAATCTGTTTTATTAGTCGCGATTTATTAAAGCGACAATCTATCTTATACTCGGATTGTTGTTTTAACCCACCCAAAGGATTAGCTTTCAGTATTCCCGAAAAATTTGTTCTATTAAAAAATAAGCCAGCAATGGCCATTTCAATTAAAGGAAATTCATATGGTGTTGTTACGTTTCGATATTTTTGGAATTTATGCCAGGTATCTATTGATACATCCAGAGTATGAATCCTTGATACTAGCTCATCAGGCATAGAAAAAACTGCTTTCCAAAAAGCATAAATAAGAGGATCTCTTTCAACAATAATTGCAGCTTCAACCAGTTCAGCATAAACTAGTGACAGAGAAATAATGGCACTACCCGCATAGGGCTCAATAATAGTACATTTATAATCAGGCAACTCTCTACAGACCAAACATGACATATAGTCTATTAAATTTGTTTTTGAACCGGGATAACGTAACGGGGAGGTCATTTTCTGAGCCACCACCCCACCTACCTTCAATAGTATTATCTAGTATAATAAATAATTCGTATTTTGGCCATCCTAAACTCTAAATCTTGTTTACATTATGATACCGTGCTACACTATTAAATGCTTCTTTAAAGCGTTTCCTGAATTCAAGAACGGTTTGCTCGTTTTGTTCCTTCCAATAACCGAATAAGTCGAGTTCTTCAAAAACATGTTGAAAGGTTTCGAACCATTTATGCAACTTTTTCACTTCATTTTCACCGTTAAAAGCTGAGAGGGGATGCTCTTTAAATAGTTGGTAATTAAATGCAATGTCAACATCTTTTTTTAAGTATCTTTTCCAAAAATCATCATCAGGATCTAAAAAATCCAAGAAATTATAAAAAACCTTCTCCGGTGGTAACCCATCTTCGGGTAAAGTTAAAATATTATTAAAAGGGTCAATAGCTTTATTGTTAAACTGATCTCCATCTAAAACAATAAGTACAGTTCTGAAATATTTCTTATCTTGGCTTCTTAAATCTATCAGCTGAGAATATGAGAGATTAGCTTCGATATATTGAAGTTTTGATTGGTATTCTGGGAGCAAATGCTGCAAAAACCATCTTGTTACTTCGTCTTCGGAAAACAATGGAATAGCTGGAAGACTTCGATCCCTCATACCAGCAGCCAATAAGAGCAAATTGGATTCAATTTTTGACCAGGTTAAATCCTCAATTTGGTAAACTTTACTTCCTTCGGGAGATAAGTAAATAATTTCCGTATCATAAAACCTTGCCTGTTTATTGTATCGTTCAATTTCGTATCTTTTAAGTAAATACTCCAACAACCTCAATGAATGAGTCGTAGCAACGATTTGTAGATCTAATTCCGTAGCCTGTTCATACAAAAATTCAACTAAATTTATTTGAGCTGCAGGATGTAACACAGCATCTATTTCATCTATTAACAACACACCACCAGGATAATCCTCACCCATAGAAGCTTTAAGCCGTTTAAAGGATAATACTGAAGCTAATATTTGAGACATATTGTCTTGTCCAGCAGAATTTACAAGGTGATCATATTGCTTAGTTACTACTCCATATGTCTTCTTTGTAATTTCACTCCCTGATATTTCTATTTCTTGAGTTCCTATGATTGTATCTGCATGCATTGAGAGTATTTTTTTATAGTATTGAGCTATCCATTCAATATCTTCTTTGGAAAACTTAGGTTTTTTATTTTTTAGGTTTTCATCCTTTGTCTCTCCAATTGGATATAGCCGACTTAAGCCTAAATATACAGTTGGAAATTGTACTTTTCTACTTGTTGATGTTCCATCCTGGTTTTTCCTACGCGGTGTAAAACGGATGCCACGATCTTTATTTTTATAAGACCTAACTGTTCTATAATCGGTTATGTCAGCAAAGGAATTATCACAATAGTTTACAGTAAATATGTGTTCTTTAGGCAGGTCATATTTTCAGAGAACTTGAATATCTCGGAGAATTCAGTTCTAAAACTTGGTTTTAATAATGGTTTACATGGAGCTTTGGATAATTGTGAGCAATGACCAATCATTCCCAAAAGGCTTGATTTTCCTATGGCGTTTTGCCCCGCTATAATAGTCAGGTTTTTACCAAATTTAAACGATAGATCTTGAAACCGTCTGCATTTTTCAATATACATACTATGTAACATAACGGCCCTCCGCTTGTTTTTCCTCGTCAGATTACTTATACTATGTTTTTCCATTAATTCCCGCTTTCTGACAAGACTTTTCCTTCTAAACCTTAGATGAATTACACGGTTCTTTTATAATACTCTCTCTATCCCATAAAGCTGGTAGACCATTTTATCCAGGCTTGCTTGTAGCTGCTCCAGTTCCTGCAGGGCCTGGGGTTCAGGCAGTTGGGATTGTTTACTCGATTGGATGCTGGATAGGCGTTGAAGTGTTCTTGAGGTTGGAGGTGTCTCAGAAATCTATGGCTGCATAAATCCGCAGAGACACAATAATGGATAAGCCCAGCAGAAGAATTCCCCCACCGGCCCCGGCAGCCAGCAGAACCGAAGGTTGTGAAACCGCAATGTTAATAAGGGCTTGAGCCCATTCTGTCTGACTATTATCCATAATATAGCCTTTTATCCCAACCGGAGCAAAAAACAGCAACATAAAAAACATAACTATTGTTACACGAGCTGCCTGGTTACCGAATTTCAGGTTCATCGGCATAACAATCGCCAGAGTTACGGCCACCATTATTAATACGATTCCTACATCGACTCCATTCATAAATCTTATAGCTAGCGGCAGTGGCAACAAGTTTATTGCGAGTCCCAGGGTTCCGGCCACACACAAAGTCAGAAGCGTCAATACCAGAGCACTCAAATACTTAGATAAAATTATTTCACATCGGTTTACGGGCAAACTGTTCAGCAACATGTCGGTCTGGTTTTCATATTCTGCCATCAGGGCTCCCATGATCAAAATATAGGCCGCACCATAAGCTGCCATAATATATAGGAATTTATCCAATGGTGGGTTCATGGAGAAAATAAGGAGAATTGCAAGCAAGTATACTAACGCCCAGTACATTGATTTCTTCAATACCAGCAGATCCTTTAATACCAGTTTATCCATTTTTATGCCCCCTCACATAATAAACCATGATATCATCCAGGCCTGCCTGATCCTGCAGCACTGTATCACCGAAAAACTGACGCACACTCTGGGAATCTGCAGTTAAGCCCTCAAAGCCGTACTGGTTTTTTCGCATGCCAATAAACATTTTTTCGG
>CALBJS010000315.1 GCA_937892995.1 uncultured Peptococcaceae bacterium
TATCTTGGATGAAGCTCAAAATACATCACCTGAGCAGATGAAAATGTTCCTAACCCGTCTTGGCTTTGGCTCCAAGGCTGTGGTGACTGGAGATATCACTCAGGTGGATCTTCCTCGTGGCCATTATTCAGGACTCATAGAAGTGCAGCACATCCTTGGGGATATTCCAGAGATCTCCTTTCATTATTTTACCGTAGAAGATATTGTACGTAACCCGCTCGTCCAAAGCATAATCCATGCTTATGAAGAGAAGGGTGACGATCCTTTCAAAAAAGAGGACATGTAGTCTGGTTAGGATTGATGGATTTTGGATAATAAAATGAAAAAGATATTAGCACCTAAAATGCCGGATAAGAATTCTAAATTCAAATATAAGGTATCTATATTTCTATTGTTTTTTATTCTTTTTACAGCTATTTTATCTTCCGGGCTGTTTGGCACTAAGCTAAATATCGAGACAGGCGAACCAAGCCCGGAGTTGATAACAGCACCTTATGACCAGAAAATCGAGGACTTAACCAGGTATCACGAAGAACAGGAGTCGGCAGCAGAGGCGGTGCCATCTGTGTACGCTGCCGATGAGTCTCAGATATCTTTTCTAGCTGAAGATTTAGCCCAATCTTTTCTTATCCTAAAACGACAAAAAGATTTGAATTTAGATACTTCCAGTAAGCTAACAGAACTTCGAAAGGCTACACCTTTTACTATCTTACCTGATTCTACTCTGATGGCTTTATTGGAGCTTACAGATAATGAAATAGACAAATCAGAAGATATAATGAGTCGAATAATCTTGGGGATCGCCAGAGATTCAAATAGTGGAGCCCAATCCCAGACCGAAGTACCACTTTTGAAAGATAGGATGAAAGAGCAAGTTAATAAATCTATTCTTACTGACTCTATGAAGACTTTAGGGCAAGCCTATATTGAGCTGAGAGTTATTAAGCCTACTCTGATAATCGATGAGGCTGAGACCCGTAAGCTTAGGGAAATTGCTAGTTCTAGGGTTAAGCCTTTCGTTCATGAATATAGAACTAATGAGAAGATTGTCGGTCCTGGCGAGATTGTTGATGATAGAATATTTCAAGTACTTGTAGCCTATGGCTTGATTGAAGTTAAATCACCTTGGAAGCCTACTGCAGGCATTGCTATCCATGTTCTTTTAGCCATGCTGATCTTAATAGTTTTCATCTATCAGATAAGCCCCGATATTTTTGAAAAGTGGAAAAAGCTTGTTCTCATAGGGCTTCTCATCCTACTTGTCTTGGTCTTAGGTAAAGCTTTCTTGGCGATTAATCTGGGTGATAGTGATTTAAATAATTTGACCGCAGTTCTGATCCCCGCGGCTTGGGCGACCATGACCGTCACCATTCTGCTGGGAGTGAGAATTGCAGTAGTGGTCGGGATTATGCTCGCTGTATTCGTCGGTATTATGACTGCTCCGGCTTCTATGGGTGCTTCGGGGTCACTTGCAGGCTTGTTCGCCCTAATAGGGGGTCTTGTAGGGATTCAGGGTGTTGTTAGGCTGGATCAACGCTCCGATTTGGCTCGAGCAGGCCTTTATGTAGCACTAATTAACGTGGTTCTAATAAGTGGGGTTGCCTTGATGACGGGCCTTAGTCCTACTTCTTGGTTGATTGGTTGCCTTCTGGGTATGTTTAATGGTTTTTTTGCATCTGTCTTGACCATGGGAACTTTACCTTGGTTTGAATCCGGTTTTAATATCACTTCTGCGGTAAGACTTCTGGAATTATCCAATCCTAACGCCCCTTTACTTAAGGATTTATTAATGGAGGCCCCCGGTACCTACCATCATAGTGTTCTAGTCGGTAATCTCGCGGAAACGGCCGCACAGGAAGTGGGGGCAGATCCGGTATTGGTAAGGGTCGGAGCTCTCTATCATGATATTGGGAAGCTTAAACGGCCTTATTTCTTTATCGAGAATCAATTCTCCAAAGATAATCCCCATGACAAAATTACGCCAACGTTAAGTGCTCTAATTGTAATCTCCCATGTTAAAGATGGACTGGAAATGGCCAGAGAACATAAACTTCCTGAAAATATTCAGGAAATAATTGCCCAACATCATGGCGATAGCTTAGCTTCATATTTCTATCATAAGGCGATTGAAGAAAATCCTGATGTTCCAGAGGAAGCTTTCCGTTATGATAGTCTTCGTCCCCAATCCAAAGAGGCTGCTTTAGTACTCTTGGCGGACAATGTGGAAGCGGCTGTTCGTTCTCAAAAAGGGAATACCCCGGGTAAGATAGAAGGACTGGTGCGTAAGATAATCAAGGATAAGTTTGACGAGGGATTACTGGGTCAATGTGATTTGACTTTTAAGGATTTGGACAAGATATCTATTGCCTTTGTCAAGGTCCTAAGCGGCATCTTTCATTCCCGGGTAGAATATCCGGAGTTTTCTCCGGCTAAACTCAAGATGATAGAAGAAGGACATAATAAAAATAAAAAGGATCCGGGAGAACAAGCGGAACAAGAAAGCCAAGAAAGCCAAGAAAAACAAAAAGACCACAGCTAACGAAATGATCAAAATAATTTGGAGAATTATTAAATCTATCGAGAAAGATAATACTATAGATATGTAAATTGATAATTCTAAAAATGATTGCAATGTCGAGTGTAATGTAAAGATTTACTAACAGTTTGGCGGCTAAAGCCTTAAGGGAGGGAAGAAAGGCTCATTCACACTTAGAGTCTTTCGCTAATATGGAATTAGAAATTAGCTGGGAAGAAGAATCTGTTAGCCCTGAGGAACGGCAGGAACTTAGTAACCTTCTTCGGAAAAGTATCTATGAAGCATTAGTTAGTGGCGGTGGCTCGGAAGAGGCAGAGATCAGCCTAGTATTGGTTGATGACGAGACTATTCATCTGCTAAATAAGTCTTATAGAGGGGTGGACCGTCCTACCGATGTCCTGTCTTTTGCTATGCAGGATAAAGTGGAAGGGGAACCGGAAATCTTTATGGATGACTTTTTCTATAAAGATGTATCCGACAATCAAGAAGAGGAAAAACAGAAAGCCGAATTTTCAGTTGAAGTAATAATGGAAGAAGAAATGAAAGCCGGCGAAAAAATTGATGAAGAGGATTTCAGTATCCTGGATGATAATGAGTATTTATATGAGGATTCTGTCCTTGGAGATATTGTAATCTCTGTAGAACGGGCTCGTGCCCAGGCTAAGGAGTATGGTCATTCTCTAGCAAGGGAGATCGTCTATCTGGCAGTTCACGGCACCTTTCATCTGTTAGGATATAATCACTATAAAGATGAGGATGCAAGTGTGATGAGAAAGATGGAGGAACGGGTGATGGGGAAGCTTAGTCTATCCCGTTGATAAGTTGGAGTATACTGGAGAGTGCAATATGGATAGGAAACCCACCTCTTTCTTTAAAAGTTGTGAATGTGCCTATAAAGGAATAGTATATTCTTTTAAAACCGAAAGACATCTGAGGTTTCATTTTTTTACAGCTCTTTTGGTTATTGTCCTGGGTTTTTTCTTTAATCTGAAAGTCCAGGAATGGTTATTCATAATTTATGCTATCGGAAGTGTCATAGCCGCGGAATTGTTCAATACTGCTTTAGAGCGTGTTGTTGATCTTACTAAACCCGGCTACCATCATCTGGCCGCCCTTGCTAAGGATATAGCCGCGGGTGCGGTTTTAGTAACAACTGTTCAGGCTGTAATAATCGGGACGATTATTTTTGGGCCATACATATTTTAAGATTTGCTACAAAGATTTATGTTATTGTTTAGGTTAGAAAACCGGCTAATTCAACAATTGTTTTACGGGAGATAGTAAAATAAATATTTAATTTATGAGGTAGTGATGGAGTGCAAGATCAATCTAAGAAATTGCTAGATAAAGCAGTACAAGCTTATGAAAATGCTTATGCACCTTATTCTAAATATAAAGTAGGGGCCGCCGTACTTTGGGACTCCGGAAGGATGACGACAGGCTCAAATGTGGAGAATGCTTCCTATGGATTGACAGTTTGTGCTGAACGCAATGCTATTTTTCAGGGGACAGCTCTCGGAGAGAGAAAAATCAGGGCGATCGCCATCGCTGTTCCAGATGAGCATATGCCTACTCCTTGTGGATCCTGCCGTCAAGTTTTGCGGGAGTTCAGCACAGATTGTGCAGTGCTGCTGATTAATGGTAAGGGAGAGAACAGACAGACAAGTCTTCAAGCTCTTTTGCCGGAGTCGTTTGGACCGGAGTTTTTGAAATAAGGCCTTGCAGTCCAACTGGTCGAGTGCCTTAGAATGAGCCGGTAATGAAGCAAGGAGGAAAATGAAACTTGAAGAAACAAGAAAAAAATGATTTCCGTTCGGGTTTCGTAGCTGTGATTGGCAGACCTAATGCCGGGAAGTCGACCCTACTTAATACCCTTATCGGGCAGAAAATACTTATTATATCGGATAAGCCCCAGACTACGCGAAATCGTATCCAATGTATCTTGACAGAGGAACGAGGGCAGGTGATCTTCTTCGATACCCCTGGAATTCATAAACCGCGGCACCGTCTCGGAGAGTATATGGTGACCGCTGCTAAGAGTACGCTAAGGGGTGTGGATTTTGCCGTTTATGTAGTAGATGCTTCGGTGCATCTTGGAACAGGGGATGAATACGTTCTGGAAATTATTAAAGAAAGCGGGATTCCTTGTATCCTTGCTTTAAATAAGATAGATTTGCTAAGAAAAGATGAGATAATGCTAAAAATAGCTGAATTCTCCAAACTAGCTGACTTTAAAGAGATTGTTCCTATCTCAGCCTTGAATTCAGAGAATACGACCAAACTTCTGGATCTGATTTTTACCGACCTTCCCCCGGGTCCTATGTATTTTCCCGCTGATGAAGTCATTGATCAGCCTGAAAAGTTCATAATCGCTGAGCTCATCAGAGAGAAACTCCTGCACCTGACGAGAGAGGAAGTACCACATTCTGTAGCGGTAGTGGTGGAACAGATGCAAGAGAAGAAGACCTTAACTAAGATCGGTGCGGTTATCCTAGTAGAGCGGGATTCTCAGAAGGGGATAGTTATCGGTAAACAAGGAAGTGTCTTAAAAGAAGTTGGGAGACTTGCTCGGGAAGATATCGAGAATTTGCTCGGCAGCAAGGTTTTCCTGGAACTATACGTAAAAGTCAGGCAGGATTGGCGTAACCAACAGGCCCATTTAAGAGAATTAGGATATAATCTGAACGACCTTAGAGAATAGTGATACAAGGGGACGTTTCCTCCGTATCGCTCGCTAAATAGATTTTCTTTTCGAAGGGAATGGTGGTAGTACTATGAATATTGCGAGTAAAATTGATCACACCCTCTTAAAACCGGAGGCTACAGAAAAGGATATTGTCAACCTTTGCCATGAAGCAGTCAAATATGGCTTTGCTTCAATATGTGTTAATCCTACCTATCTTTGTACCGCTGCCCGGTTATTACATGGTACTAATGTCGCTCCAACAACAGTCGTAGGATTCCCACTCGGGGCAGGCCTTACCGAGATAAAAGTGCAAGAGATCCTGGCGGCTAAAGCCCATGGGGCGAGAGAAGTGGATGTTGTGATGAATATCGGCAGGGTAAAATCCGCTGATTGGAAGATTGTTGAACGGGATGTGGAGCTGATGGTTCAGACTGCTCAGGGTTGTGGACTTAAGATAAAGGTGATTATAGAAACGGGTCTCCTAGAACAAGAAGAGAAAAAGAAGGCTGCGGAAATTGTAAAGAATGCCGGAGCTGATTATATCAAGACCTCTACGGGTTTCTTTGGCGGAGCTACCGTGGAAGATGTTAGGAATCTTAAGGAATGGGTTGGTCCGAACGTTAGAGTCAAAGCTTCAGGCGGAATAAGGACTAAGGAGTATGCCTTGGAACTGATTGGGGCCGGGGCTGAAAGATTAGGGACAAGTTCAGGGGCAGCCCTTATTTGAATGTGCTAGTTAACTTGAGTGGGGATGATAAAAAGTGGCAGTCTATAAGGCTGATGCTATTGTTATTAGAAGCAGGGAATACGGAGAAGCGGATAGACTTATTACCCTTTTTTCCCGAGAATATGGGAAGTTAGAAGCAATAGCTAAAGGAGTGCGGAAGCCCAAAAGCACACAGCGGGGAGGCACCCAACTCTTTACTTACGCAGAATTTCTTCTCTACCGGGGTAAAACTCTGGATACTGTCAATCAGGCCCAACCAAGAGAAAGCTTTATCCATCTTTGGAATGATTTCGATCGAACCATCGCGGCTTCAGGGATAGCCGAACTATTGGACATATCTACGACCAGGGAACAGCCGGAACCTGAGCTTTTTACCCTGACCTTAAGTTTTCTGTTCTTGTTAAAACATCTTGATCCTTATCTGGCTCAGGTTTCTTATGCTTTAAGACTCATTGATTTACAAGGTTATTTACCTACTATGGATGAATGTTTAGGATGCGGGAAAGATTTGACTGGAGAGCAGGCCTTTCTGAGTTCTGAAGCAGGTGGATTCCTCTGTTCCTTATGTAAGAATAATCGGCTGGTAAAGGCCTTGAATCCCGGAAGCTTAGCTCTTATGAGTCAGCTATATAAAGGCGAACTGGCAAAACTTGACCGCTTAAGGTGGAATAAGAAGATGAGGGAAGAAATCCTGGGGAGCTTATGTTTCTTCTGTGAAGAAAAATTTGAGAGGAAACTTCAGGCTTGGAGACAGGGAAGCGAACTATGGGGGAAATAACGGAAGATATAAGCAAATTAAAGATAAAAACTAAAAGGCGGAAGGGTTTGACAGAGTAACATCGCCAGAATATAATATTCTAGATAAATACTACTTACTTGACGTGTTATTATTAGCTTTTACTGCCGTATTTGTATGTTGTTGAGTCTGCAGTGAGGGGAAAGAAGGCTGTAAAAAACCCTTAGAGAGTCCGGGATGGTGGAAGCCGGATGGGAGAAAAACAGTCTGGGCAGCCTGGAGCAGAATCGAAAAGCAAGAGGATCCTTTGCTTAAGGATCAAGCAGGGTGGAACCGCGGGAGATAGACTCTCGTCCCTGCAGCATTTTGAGGTGCTGCAGGGATGAGGGTTTTTTTAACGCACCAGGTTAATAAAGGAGGAAAAGCATGAAGTTTCAAGATATTATTCTGACTCTTAATCAATACTGGGGAGAACAAGGCTGTATTATTGTCCAACCTTACGATATGGAGAAAGGTGCCGGCACCATGAATCCGGCCACCTTTTTACGAGCCCTGGGCCCCGAGCCTTGGAATGTTGCCTATGTAGAACCGTCAAGACGTCCGACTGACGGACGGTACGGGGAAAATCCTAATCGTTTGCAACATTATTTTCAGTATCAGGTCATTCTTAAACCTTCACAGGATAATGTTCAGGAGCTTTATCTGGAAAGCTTGGAAAGGTTGGGGATTAACCCCGCTGACCACGATATTCGTTTTGTCGAGGATAACTGGGAATCCCCGACTTTAGGAGCCTGGGGATTAGGCTGGGAAGTCTGGCTGGATGGGATGGAAGTGACTCAGTTCACCTATTTCCAGCAGTGTGGTGGAATTGATTGTAAACCGGTCTGTGCTGAAATAACCTATGGCTTAGAAAGACTGGCAACTTTTATTCAGGGTAAAGACAGTGTTTATGATATCGAGTGGGTAGGAGATATTAGTTACGGGGATATCTATCTTCAGAATGAGAAGGACTATTCCCGCTATAATTTTGAAGTGGCGGATGTCGATACTTTAAGGTTATGGTTTGATATGTATGAGAAGGAAGCCGAAAGGACAGTCCGGCATAGCTTGGTGTTACCGGCTTATGATTATGTTCTTAAATGTTCCCATACCTTTAATCTCTTGGAAGCCAGGGGTGCGATCAGCGTCACGGAAAGAACGGGATACATCGCTCGAGTAAGGAATTTGGCTCGTCTGTGTGCCCAAGCCTATGTAAACCAGAGGGAAGAATTAGGCTTCCCACTGCTAAAACAGAAAGGGGAAGAGCAATGAGCAAAGATTTCTTATTAGAAATTGGAATAGAAGAGATGCCGGCTAAGTTTGCCCCGGGAGCAGTATCACAAATTGAGAACAATGCTAAGAAATTGTTTGAAGAACTACGCTTAGAATATAAGGTTTTAAAAGCTTTTGTAACTCCTAGACGTATAGCTCTTTATGTGGAAACTCTGGCTGAGAGGCAAGAGGATATAAGTCAGGAAGCTAAAGGGCCAGCCCAAAAAGCGGCCTTTGATGCCGAAGGAAGACCGACTAAGGCTGCCGAAGGGTTTGCCCGGGGACAGGGGGTCGCTGTCGAAGAACTATTCATTAAGGAATTAAATGGGGTGCCCTATGTTTATGCTCTTAAATCCCTGAAAGGGGAGGAAACGGAAAAGCTTTTACCTAAGCTTTGCTTGGATCTGGTGACGAGTCTCCACTTTCCGAAACCCATGCGGTGGGGTGATTACGAGGTGCGTTTCGCACGCCCGATTCGTTGGTTGGTCTCTCTCTATGGAGAACAGGTCATTCCTTTTAGTTATGTAGGTTTACAAGCCGGCAGAACCTCCCGCGGCCATCGAACTTTAGGAGGGCATATCCGACTGGTTAGACCCGAAGAATACCTTGAAGCTTTAGAAACAGCCTATGTCCTTGCTGATCAGGATAGAAGGAAGAATATTATCTGGAGCCAGATTCAGTCTCTGGCCGCTAAGATCGGCGGAAGTGTAGCTAAGGAAGATCGGAAGAGCACACGTCTGAACT
>CALBJS010000316.1 GCA_937892995.1 uncultured Peptococcaceae bacterium
CCTACCTATCCCGAAAAGTTTCTCCACGGGGAGAGGCCACATTTTAGTAGGAATTTCTCTAGGGAAAAGGGTATGCGTTTTATCGGGTTTTTTTAGCTCCGAGCCCATCTTAGCTAAGAGTTTATTACAGGAAATCCCGATATTGACGGTGAATCCTAATTTTTCTTTCACTAGCTCCTTGATTTCATAAGCTTTTTCCACAGGGTCTCCTAGAAGCTCCTCCATCCCGGTAAAATCGAGGAAGAACTCATCTACAGAATATTGCTGGATTAAAGGGGAATAATTTTTAAGGATATTTTTAAGTGCCTGACTGCATTGTCTATAGAGGATATAATTAGGGCTGACTATCACCAGGTCGCGACATTTCGCCCGGGCCGAAAATATGGTTTCGCCGGTTTGGATTTTAAAGGATTTAGCGGGAATGGACTTGGCGAGGATTATACCTTGGCGGGTTTCCGGATTACCCCCTATAGCTGAGAGAATGGTACGCAAGTCAAGGGAGTCTCCCAGTTGGAGTCTATAGGCGGCTTCCCAAGAGAGATAAGCAGAATTAACATCGATATGAAAAATGATACGTTTGGTCATGTTGGCTCTCTTCTTTCTTGTTCCTATTCCATTTATGCTACTCGTGAAAAGATAAGTCTACTATATAGTATATTCAATATACCAGAACATATGTTCTATGTAAAGAGAAAATTATTATCATGACCTATTCCAAAACGTATATCGTGTACGCTATATACATAGTATATTAACAGTTTAATTTAGCGGACGTAGAAGGGACGGTTCGAGTGTCTGATTCAGACGCAAGAACCGTCCCTCTGCCTGCTTATGAAAAAAATACCGTACTTTTTTTCAAGTGATGTCTACTACCTCTCTGAGTGGCAATCAAAATGTCGCTTTGCTACCCTTCCGGTAGAAGAAGGAGGAAACAGATTTTAAATCAAGGTGGTTTTTACCGAATAAATGTTCTGTGCTACCGGTGAAAAGGATTCCACCGGGGTTTAGGGAATCTGTGAATTTTTGATAAAGGATATCCTTAGCTTCATCAGTAAAGTAGATTACTACATTGCGGCAAGCGATAAGGTCAAATCCTTTTTGAAATCTATCAGTAAGCAGATTTTGTTCTCCGAAAGTCACATTTTTTTTTAAAGAGTCCTTAATCTGGTATTTATTATTTATAAGCGTAAAATATTTTTCTAAAAGAGGGCGGGGGGTGCTGGCGAAATCTCTTTCCTCATATACTCCCAGCCGAGCCTGTTTTAAGATATTCACATCGATATCTGTCGCTAGGATACTGTGTCTAACACCTGGAAAATATTCGGCCATGATGATAGCCATAGTGTAGGCTTCCTGTCCACCGGAGCAGCCGGCACTCCAAAATTTTAGAGAAGGTTTATCCTTATTTATCAGATTAGGCATTATCTTTTCCCTATAAGTAGCCCAGAGTTTAGCATCCCGAAAAAATTGGGTGACATTGATGGTCAGATGCTTAAAAAAAGCGTCATAAAGCTCGTCATTTTTGCTGAGAGCCTTAACGAAGTCGGTGTAATTGTCTTTATATCCATGGGTACCCATGAAGTTGTTAATTCGACGTTTCATTTGATTTTCTTTATAATAATTAAGGTCAAGACCACTCAAGGTATGGAAGGCCTTAACGAATTTTTCGTAATCAGTGATAATACCTAAAAAACGCGACAAGTTATTTCCCTCCCTTAGGCGAAAAGATCGATTATTAGTCCTTTGATTTCATCTATCTTGGCCAGAATCTTAAGTGGTTCTGCTTGGGAAGACAATATTTGTTCTCCTAATTCTTCAAGAACTCGGTTAATTTTGGTTACCCTAGTCATGACTTTAGGTTGTCCACGGTAGTCCCAGATAGTTTCTTCTTGCATGTTTCTGCTTTTCCCAAGAGTAGATTTCAGGAAACGCTTCACTAAGTTTTTAAACTCAAGCAAGTCATGTACGGACAGAGTTTCCGAAAGTTTTTTGCCTTGTTGATCAAGGCGGTTAAGGAAAAACTCCAGTTCCGCACCCTGAAGTTGTTGGGTATGTGCTAAAATACTATTGAATGTTCCTTTTTTCTCGGCTGCTGCTTGAACTTCTATATTTATTGATTTAGGTTGACCGGAACTATTGATCCTTAAAGACATACTCTATCACCCTCCGGGAAGGATAATGCAAAAATATGAAGTCACGTCGGACCTTTCTTAAAATCTTAGCTGGAATAGGAGCCTTTGTAGTTCCCTGGACAGTTCTGCCGGAATTATGGCGAGGAAAATTAGGATTTTTCTTAACAAGACCTTCTGTAAAACCGGTTATTTCTCCCAGTGTTAAGCATACAGGCTTTAGAAAGCCCTCTGCAGAGATCCTAGCTAGAAAAGCAATCGAAGACATTGGGGTTTTAAGTCATCCGGATATGCAAGGACGCAGAGCCGGTACAGCAGGGGAAACTAGATCCTTGGTCTACCTCGAAGAACAATTGAGACTTCTTAATTTAGAAGCCTTTGGAAATAATGGTTATTGGCAAATGTTTTCGATCCCTTCCATGCGGGAAAGAGTAATCAGCGGCAGGGCCCTTTTTCGTCCGGATGAGACAGATAGCTTGCGGATGCCCGCTGCTAATATTCTGGCTGGGCTGCTCGGTAAGAATCGAGAAGAGACGATCATTATTTCTTCTCATTACGACCATTTAGGAATCTATAATGGGAAATTATGCCCAGGTGCTAATGATAATGCCTCAGGTGTCGGCTGTATTCTTCAGGTTATGCGCTATCTTGTTCGAGATTATTGTCAAGGAATCCGTCCTAAACTTAATATTGTAGCGGCTTTTTGGGGTGCCGAAGAGATGGGTTACTTAGGTTCTAAACATTTCGTGAAGAACTCGGCAAATCCTCTTTCTAACCTTAAAGCGGTTATTAACTATGATACTGTAGGTAATGGTGAAAAAAAGGACTTTATTCTTTGGTCAGCTGGGAATAGTCCTCTTATTGAGAACATGAAAGAGGCGATCGTCCGGAATGGGGCAACTCTTGACCCGGATTCCGGCCATGGCCACCAAAGTGATGAGGCAGCCTTTATCGGGACAGGCGTCCCGGCAGTAACCATGTTAAGCAAGGATTGGCTAATTAATAACCATACTCCGGAAGATAATATCTCTTTAATTAACGAAGCAAAGTTGGAAACAGCTTGTTCAATACTCTATGATGTCGTCAAAGAAATTGCTTATTAGCTGTTTACTAGTTAAGAAGATTCCTTCCGGGCTCCACAAGGTCATATTTAGAACGCAGAATGACTAAATCCACTCTCCTGTTAGCGGATCTTCCTTCTACGGTATTATTATCTGCTACAGGGCGATATTCTCCGTAGCCCGTGGCGGAAAGCCTTCGAGAGTCAATACCGCCATCTTGAACCAAAATCTGTACAACATTAGTGGCTCGGAGGACAGATAATTCCCAATTGCTTGGAAACTTGGTGGTATGGATAGGAAGATTATCAGTATGTCCCTCTACCTTTATGTAATTGGGTGAAGCTGCAAGGACAGTACTTATTTTTTTTAAGATTTTTTTGGCACTTGGAGTTATCTCGGCCGAACCGCTTTCGAAGAGCAGAGTATCTTGGATGCTAACGACCAAACCTCTTTCCTCTATAGAAGAGATCAATTTGGTTTGAATGCGGTTCTCAATAGAGAACTGATCTAATTTGGCCTTGATTCCCTCGATGGTAAGGTTTTCCAGGTCATTTTTGCCATTTCCCTCGCCCTCATCTCTGGAGGAGTCCATTTCCGGTTGGCCATCCGGCCCGGGAACCTGGGTGTCCTGTTGAGGGCTTCCGCTATCAATAAGGGACGGTCCCATTGGAGAAGTGGCCAAGTCGATCTGGGCCGGTGTTCCGCCTCCCAGGGCAATACTTAAGGAGTCAGCTATGGCTCGGAATTTATTGGCATCTACTTGACTCATGGAATACATGACAATAAAGAAAATCATTAACAAGGTAATAAGGTCGGCATAAGTAATCAGCCAGCGGTCCTGATTGGCATGGCTTTCTTCTCTGCGTCTTCTGCTCATTTAATCACCGCTTTTATTCTAATTCTTCTTCCCTAGGGCTATCTTCAGGGAGATACCCAAGGTGGGTTTTGAGTTTTTCCTTCAAGATGATAGGGTTTTCTCCAGACTGGATAGAGATTATACCATCTAAAATCATTTCCATAACCTGAACTTCCATTTTATCTTTAATTTTTAGTTTATTGGCAATAGGGATGAATATAATATTAGCTGAAGCGACACCATAAAGGGTAGCGATAAAGGCCGCTGCTATAGAAGTAGAAAGACTTTCGGGGTCGGAGAGATTACCCAGAACGTGGATAAGCCCCATAACAGTACCGACAATACCCATGGTAGGTGCAAATCCGCCGGCTGCTTCAAAAAAATTTATTCCTATTCGATGTCTGTTCTCCAGGACGGCAATATTGGACTCCAGGATATTTTTGGTTATTTCCGGATCTGTACCATCGATTACTAGTTGCATTCCTTGTCTGGTGAATTTATCTTCTATGGTTTCCAGTTCTTGTTCCAGACTTAAAAGTCCTTCTTGACGAGCTTTCTCGGCAAAGCGAACTAGGGTATAATAGGCTTTTTCTACTCCGAAGGTCTGATCTGAAAAGGTAATTTTAATCCACTGGGGAACTTTTTTTAATTCTTCTAGGGGAACACCTACTACCGTGGCCCCGATTGTACCCCCCATGACAATAAGAAAGGGGGGAAGTGCCACTAATGCGTTTAAATGTCCGCCTTCCAGCAGGAAACCGGACAAGAGACCCAAGATTCCTATGACTAGACCAAGAATTGTGGTAATATCCATATATCTTTATCTCTCCTCTTTTAAACTTGCCAAGATTAAATATTAACCTATATAATTAATTAACGAAAGAATTTTATTTTTTCTTAGGGATAAATGAAAATTTTAACAAATCTTTTTGGAATTTCCTCTTTTATTAGAGCAGATATTATACTATTATGCAAGAAATTCACGATAAGAGGGACTTATCCTGTAGGGTTAAGATCTAACTTTTTTGCAAAGCAATTCTAATTAGATATTTTAGCAAGCTTCTTAGAGCATTTAGGAGCTAGCGGGACTATTCTTAATGTAATCGCTATTGTTGGATTTATAGGCTCCCTTTTTGCTTTCCGATAAAATAATTAGAGATGATTTTATTCTAGTAGGGTAAAAATAAATTCAGGTTGGTGATCAGGATGAAAATAGATGGAACTTCAATTTCTCCTGTGGGGAGTGTGCAAGCCGCCACTAGGATATCCCAGGTTAATAAGCATAATCAAGGCTCCCAGCGAGATAAAGTAGCGGTTTCCCAAAATGCTCAAGTCTTCCAGAATCTTGTTCAAAAGGCTAAGGAATTACCTGAGATACGAGAGGATAAGGTTAAAGCTATTGCTGACCAGATCGCTCGTGGCGAATTCAGCCTTGATGCTGATTCTATTGCTGCGAGCATGCTCTCCGTAGAAAGGATGGGGGAGAAATAGATGACGGGAATACTACAGGATTTTGAGAAGAACCTTCGGAAACTAACGGAGTATTATACGAGACTGACTAAAATGGAAAAAGAAAAACAGCAAGCCTTGATAGCTAATAATATTCAAGAAATAGAAAGAATTACTGCTCTGGAGGGGGAAATTCTGCTCGAAGTCAGCCGCTTGGAAGAGGAAAGACTTCACTGGGCAGAATTTTTTGGTAAAGAGATCGGTAAAAAAGCTGAAGAGATCACTTTAGTTGACCTCGAAGAAAGTTTCCCAACCCTAAAAACAGCTCGTGAAGAATTAGAAGGACAAATCAGGGAACTTAAGGATTTACACGAAACTAATACCAAACTTTTGGAGAATGCTATTAATCTGGTCAATTTTACGATAGAGTCTTTAACTAGTGAAATCTGGACGACCTATTCCAATCCTGTAGAAAAGCCAGGTAAAAAGAATAAAAGTAAGAAGATAAACTTTATTGATAAAAGTGTCTAGTTTCCCCTCTTTTTTTACTTGTCAAAGGATAAAAGGTCCTCAAGAAATTTAACCAAAAAGACGATAATAAAATCGAAACCTTTTTGTAATTGTTTTTTAGTACAATTCATTTATTCATAAAGGAGACCAAGGTATGTACTCAACATTCTACGGTTTAGAACTAGCCAATAGAGCTTTAGCGACTCATCAGGCAGCCTTGGATGTCGCCGGACATAATATAGCGAATTCCAATACTAAGGGTTATACCCGTCAATTACCTAATATTCAAACCGCAAGCCCTTTTACGATTAAGGCTGGTGGCAGAGACCTAACCATGGGGGCCGGCTCTACCATGAATAATATTCTTAGGGCTCGGGATAATTATATCGACCGTCAATACAGATGGGAGTCATCCAAACTTGAATATTGGTCAGCCCGAGAAAAAGCTTTATCTTTAATCGAAGGCACAATGAACGAACCTTCTAAGTATAGTCTTCATAATGATCTGGGCGGTTTTTGGAATGCTTGGAGTGTCTTGGCTAATAATCCCCAGAATTCCGGAGCCCGCTCAGTCTTAGCTGAAAAGGCGATGACCCTTACCGATACTTTTCATCATATTAATCAACAAATTATTGATCTAAAAAGTGATCTTGATTCTACAGTCGTTATTACGATTAGACAAATAAATAACATAGCGGACCGGATCAAAGATCTTAATGTGCAGATCAAAAGGGCTGAAGTCGGCATGGATAACCCTAATGATTTAAAAGATGCCAGGGACGCCTTGGTTGATGAACTTTCCCAACTTGTTCCGGTCAGAGTAATTGAAACCCAGGACCCCGCTTTTACGGATAGAATAGTAGGGAATTACAAAATAATAATCGGAAATGATTCTGATCCGAACAATGTCCTCCTAGATGATCAAGCTGTAAGGCATCTGGCGGATCCACCCCCTAAACTAGATGGAGTCAGTCGAGTTGCTTGGGCTGAACCTGTTACGGTATCAGGGGACGATTTGGGGACTACCGGTAATATTGAGATAGATGCTGGCGATGTACTTCGGGTGGTTCTCAATGGCGTAGGTTATAATCTCGATTTATATTCGGCTGTGGGCGGAACGGAACCAACATATGCTTACGATAGTGCTTCCTATGGAACTCTGGCCGCTCAGGTCGAAACGGCAATTAATAATCTTATTGAAAATGCTGGTCGCCTGGAAAAAGCTTCGGTGCAGTTTGATGGGAATAAATTTGTATTTTCTTTAGATACCGGTGGAGCGATTGGTTTAGAAAGCATAACCGGCCCTGGCATCGATGATAAGCTGACAGCCTTTGGTTTTCCTTTCCCAGACAGGAATAATAATTACGTAGATTTAGGTTCCGAAATGGGTACTCTTAAATCCAATATTACAGTTAGAGATGAATACCTTCAGGATTATAAAGGAAGAATCAATGATCTAGTGAAAGCCTTAGCGAATGCAGTTAACGATATCCATAAAACAGGTCAAGGCTTGGTACCCAAGGAACCGGACTCAGATGAATTCTTTACCTATGACGACTCTGACCCCATTGCCGCC
>CALBJS010000317.1 GCA_937892995.1 uncultured Peptococcaceae bacterium
CAACCCCCGTATCGGACTTTCACCGACTAGTTTACGCCCATGCTGGGCGCACAATGAATAAAGAGCAGAAATCACTAATTTCTGCTCTTTATCTTCTCTTCAATCAAATAAGAATTTACCTGTTTGAATAAGCCTAAATGTCCTTTCGGTCGCTTGGGCAAGCAGATTATAAGAATCCGCCATGGCTTCCTCCAAAGTCATCGTTCTGTTCACGATCGGGACTATGGCCTGAAGCCCAAATTCATACATTATTTCAGCACCCTCGCCTATAGAACCAACAATTGCTACAACAGGTTTTCCATATTTTTGGGCCCGTGTACCTACCCCTTTAGGAACCTTACCGAAGGCAGACTGAGCATCAATCCTACCTTCACCAGTTATCACTAAATCATAATCTCTTATAATTTGGTCGAACTTAATGGTATCAAGTATGGCTTCAGTACCCGATTTAAGTTGAGCCTTGGTAAAAGCTAATAATCCTCCCCCCAGGCCTCCCGCAGCCCCTGCTCCAGGGATATCTTGAATATCTATCCCCAACTGTTCTCTTATTTTCTCAGCAAAATTTACTAAACATTGATCTAAGCAATTAACCATTTCCGGGGTAGCCCCTTTTTGAGGGCCGTAGACAGCGGAAGCACCCCGTGGACCACAGAGAGGGTTATCCACATCACAGATCACAGTGATTGGGACAATATTTAATCTAGCATCTAGATTTGTTACGTCTATCTTCGCGAGATTAGCGAGGGCAGCACCCCCAGGTGAAAGCTCATTCCCTTCCTGGTCTAATAGTCTTGCCCCCAATGCCTGAACTACCCCAGCCCCGCCGTCGTTGGTAGCACTCCCACCAATTCCTATAAGAATTCTTTTTGCCCCTTCATCCAAGGCTATTTTAATAAGTTCCCCAGTTCCCTTAGTTGTTGTGATAAGAGGATTCTTTTTTTTATTCGGTACTAGTGGGAGTCCTGAAGCTGCAGCCATCTCTATGACAGCCGTACCATCCGGCAGCATACCCATTACAGCCTTTACAGGCTCCCCTAAGGGAGATGTTACGGTTTTAATTAAATATCTTCCCCCATTGGCAGTTACTAAAGCTTCAACTGTACCTTCACCACCGTCGGCAATAGGGATAACCTTAGTAATCGCTTCTGGAAATACTTTTTTTAACCCTTCTGTGACAGCCTCCCCCACCCTAATACTACTCAGGCTTCCTTTGAATGAATCAGAAGCAATCAGTACCCTCATATTATCCTCCCAAGTTCATTTATTTTGTTTTTCCACAAGAATATTAGCTAATTTTTCATAGAACAACACCAAACTGCCGTGGTCTTTGCCCCCATGACCGTCTACCTTTAAAGCCTGCATCATCTCCATGACTGATGCACTTAAAGGAAGAGGAACGCCTACTTCATGCCCTGTCTCCAGAATATTATTCAGATCTTTAATATGCAGATTGATTCGGAAACCAGGATCGAACTTTCTGGCCATTACAAGCGGAGCTTTCGCATCAAGTACTGTACTGCCGGCAAGCCCACCTCTAATCGCTTTATAGACACTATCAGGGTCAACACCAGCTTTAGTAGCTAACACCAAAGCTTCAGACATTGCTGCAATGTTTACGGCCACAATGATCTGATTTGCCAGCTTGGTCACGTTCCCAGCCCCGACATCACCGCAAAGTACTACAGAAGTACCCATACACTGGAGAAGAGATAGACACTCTCCAAAATCGACTTCTTTTCCGCCTACCATAATGGAGAGGGTTCCCTCAATAGCTTTCGGTTCTCCACCACTTACCGGAGCATCCATAAACCTTATATTTTTGGTTGCAAGCTTCTTGCCAACTTCTCTGCTAACAAGGGGGGCGATAGAACTCATATCGATTACGATCGAACCTTCCTGAGCTCCATCTATAACACCATCTTTCCCGAGAACAACTTCTTTTACATGGGGTGAGTTAGGAAGCATGGTGATAATCACTTCAGTCTTAGAGGCAACATCTTTTGCAGAAGTGCCAGCCTCTGCTCCGGTCCTAACTATTTCGGCAACGGCCGATTCGTTAAGATCGTAAACTACTAACTGGTATCCAGCTTTAAGTAAATTTTTGCTCATGGGTTTTCCCATAATCCCTAACCCGATAAAGCCAATTTTTTTCATAATTTTTCCTCCTTATTTTGAGAGATTCCTATCTGCTATCAACTTTCTAAACAAACTTGTATCTTTATCTTATTTATAACTTATAGCCATATTCCTTGACCCAGTTTAAAGAGTCTACAGTATTACCGGTCGGCTTATATTCCAGCCCGATATAACCCTTGTATCCCCTGTTATTTAGAGTATCCAGAAGGTGTTTCACCTTAATAACTCCTGTTCCCGGTTCATTCC
>CALBJS010000318.1 GCA_937892995.1 uncultured Peptococcaceae bacterium
ACCCAGATCCTTTCCCTGGGGAATTCGGAAGTAGCCAGGAGGGCATTCTGGTAAGCTGATGACATTTTCGCGGAAATTGTGATAACTAAGATATCCGTTCCTTGCTCAATATACTCCTCAAAATGTTTAATAAAGTCATAAGGAGACGGGGCAGACGTCTTAGGAAGAACTCCTTTTTCTTCAACTATCTTAAATAGCTGTACGGGAAATAAATCCACTCCATCTCTATAGCTTCTCTCAGCAAAATCTACGTATAAAGGCACTACTGTTATATCATATTTTTTAAGAATATCAGCCGAAAGATCACTAGTACTATCGGTAATAATCTTAACCTTTTTCATCTCTTTCCTCCAAACGTATTTCTCTTCTATAGTACGAGTTTTCCGTGCTTAATATTATCATATGGTATAGTTTTTTTAATAACCATTAGTATTACAACACGTAAAATATCTTGGAAAATTTTCTAGTCTACTTTCTTTAGGGTTTATATATTAGCTTATGTTAACCTCAAAAAAAAAGAAAGCGGAAATACTTAGTTTCCGAATATTTTAAAATTCCTCTCTATTTACAATCTGCCAACAATCCGATCTTTATTTAGATGTAACATACAAAGAAACCATCTATTTTCTAATATCCGGGTCTTTTATAAAGCAAATTATCCTTGCCAATAATATCAGTTCTATATACTTCCTCCATCCACTTTTCCTTAGGAACCTCTTCGAATGCAACTGAAATACTCTTATCCTCAATCCCCATTATCTCTTTCATTGCTTCAGCCATTTTCCGGGCTAAAGCTTTTTTCTGTTCCTCACTTCTACCAGGCCAAAGCTTTACAATAATGTGTGGCATAATTTACACTCTCCAAACTAAATTTTCCCGCTCTTTTTTTAATATATCTCATTGATTTGGGATCTAATAAATACCATCCTCTAACTATATACTAAAGTATTCGAAATAACTTAGAGGCTAATACTAAAATCATTCTTCTTCGAAATCAACCTCATTTAATAACGTCTCCGCTACTTCTTTTAGTTTTGTAGGAACATAAATATCTACTCCAAAATTAGTCATCCCCATATAGATTTTAAGGTATTCACCTGCTTCTCTATATTTTTTTATAACTGGGATTCCTTCAGAATCAAAGATGGACTCTATGATATTTGCCTCAATTTCATTAGCTGCCTGTTTTATAAATATCCATTCCTCTTTAGGTTTTACCTTATTCTGATCATACTTTCCCACGTTTGCAACCTTCCTTCTTTTTTCTATTTTCTGTTTTAGTTAACCTCCATTCTCTTTCTTTAAGCTCCTCAGAACAATAACCGTTTTTTCCTTTTATTTAATTATTCCCCGAGCTCGCGTTCTAGAATCCCCCCCAATATCTCAGCGGCCTTAGCAATAATGAATTGGCATTTAAATTCCTCTGTCCTATATCTCTCTTTCAAAGGAGCACAATCTATTGCCCCCATCTCCTTCCGGTATTTATCAAAAAGTTCCTTTGTTAATTCTTTTATCTTTAAGCTTTCATGGGCTCTATCCTTAACAAAAAGTTTTCCCAAAACCATAATTGAGGCAGTTAAAGCCCCACATTTATCCTCTATAGCCATTCCTCCGCCGAATCCGCTAGCTAACTTCAAAGCTTCTTTATTTAGTCCCAGATTATAAGTAAGATTAGCAGCATTAAGTAGTTTTTCGGCACAATTAAAGTCTTCCTTTTCTCCGTAGCCCTCTTGTATTAACCGATTCAACATCCCTTGGTCCCCCTGTTGGTTTGACTATGCTTATCTTTGTTTTGGATTCAAGTTTTTTAAATAGTTATATAAAAATTCTCCGTTTTCTTATTTTCTCCTCTATCAACCACTTCAAATCCTAAACTTATCCTAGTAATAAAGGATATTTTCACTATCTTTGCAAAAGATATACTTAAAATAAATTTACAACAAAAGTGTAACCTATAGTTTACACCTCATAGCGGGAGGGCAATATGAGTAATAATTATCAAGAGAATTTCACTAAAGTACCCCAACCTTATTGGCTCGCTTCTACCCCCCAAACAGAATACAATAGCTTAAATGATGATCTGGAAGTGGATATCGCCATCGTCGGTGGCGGGATAACCGGTATTACTACCGCCTACTTACTTAAGCAAGAAGGTTATAAAATAGCCATTCTCGAAGCTGACCGCATAGTACAAGGCACCACAGGACATACCACAGCCAAGATTACTTCCCAACATACCTTAATATATGACAGACTAAAAACGCAAATGGGTGAGGAAAAGGCCAGACAATATGCGGAAGCCAATGAAACGGCGATTAAGGAAATTTCACGCCTTATTAAGGAAAAAAACATAGATTGCGATTTTTCTTGGCAAAGTGCTTACGTCTATACCCAGCAAGATGAATATGTATCCCAACTTATGAATGAAGTAAACGTAGCTTCTTCTCTAGGTATCGAAGCATCATTCCTGTCAGAAATCCCTTTACCAATCGCTATTAAAGGTGCCATGCGTTTTGACAATCAAGCCCAATTCCATCCTCGAAAATATCTTTTAACCTTAGCCCAAGACATCCCTGGAAATGGAAGTTATATTTTTGAAGAGACAAAAGTAATTAATGTAAAGGAAGGCAACTCTTGTAGCGTAATAACTGCTAATGGAAATAAAGTTATTGCCCACAGGGTTATAATAGCCTCCCATTATCCCTGTTATGAAGCTATGGGACTTTATTTTACCAGGATATACCCAGAACGCTCTTACATCTTAGGTGTTAAAGCCAAAGAAAAATTTCCGGGTGGAATGTATATTACCGCCGAACAACCCAAACGTTCCCTACGTGCTCAAGTGCATGACAATAGTGAGCTGATTTTGATTGCAGGAGAGCATCATAAGACAGGTCAAGGGGAAGATACAAGCAACCATTATAAAAAACTAAAAGACTTTGCCGAAGAGATCTTTGAGATTGAAGATATCCCCTATCGTTGGTCCACGCAAGACTATACGGCCATGGACGAAGTGCCTTATATAGGCCACCTTACTTCCGGCACCCCTAATATCTATGTTGCCACCGGTTTTCATAAATGGGGAATGACTAACGGTACAACAGCAGCTTTAATCTTCAAAGACCTTATCCTAAACGGGAGTAGTCCCTGGGAAGATGTTTATAATCCTTCCAGATTTACCCCCTCGGCCTCTGCAAAGAACTTTGTTAAGGAAAATCTAAATGTAGCCAAACATCTTATTTCAGGTAAAATATTGCCTGTACCTTCTGACATGGAGATTCCTCAAGGTGAGGGGAAAATCATAGATCCTGATGGGCAACGTGTAGGGGCTTATCGTGATAAAAAAGGTATTCTCCATATGGTGGATACAACCTGTACCCATATGGGATGTGAATTACAATGGAATTCAGCAGAAAAATCCTGGGATTGTCCTTGCCACGGATCAAGATTCACCTATGAGGGAGAAAATATTGAAGGACCTGCTTTGCATAAATTAAGCCATATTAATCAGGAGGACCAACTGAATAAATAAGCAAAACGAAAACAATCTTTTATTTAACTTTTACTAATTGTCACGATTGAACCTTGTAACGATTGAAAAGATATAAAGTAAAATATTATTGATAAACGCAATTAATAATGGTATAATATATACCCATAAGGGGTATATAGGGGGTGAATGCATTGGAATTTATCATTAACGAAAAAACCAAGACTATTATTGAAAAAAAAGGTAGTATTTTTATTATTAGTCAGATCTCTTGTGGTGGATGAGTAGGTAACTTCAAACGCCTCTGGTCAGGGGTAGTCCCAAAATTTGAAAATGAGACTTCTTTTAATAAATATGAACACCAGGGTATAACAATATTTATTGAAAAGGAACTAAAAACTTCAAATACTATCGAAATTACTCTTAAATCTAATCTTCCTTTATTTGGACCTTCATTTACTGTCAAAGGGGTTACCGTTTAATATACTAATATCAATAGTGTTTCTTGATATCCCCAAAAGGCCTTATTAATGGCCTTTTTCCTTGGACTATTCTATTGGTAACACTCTGGATTCTTGCTTATCTAAATACTTTATCTCTTTATGGATCATCTTGGCTACTATTTTATTCCCGACGATAAAAGAGATGCCCCTTTTCTCTTCCAGAAAAATCACTTCCCCCCCTGCTTCTTCTACCAGTAGTATTCCAGCTGCAACATCCCATATCCTTAGGTTCAGTTCCCAATGACCATCAAGAATTCCGGCGGCAACATTAGCCAAATCGTAAGCCGCCGAGCCCAGCCTTCTAATTCCCCTAGTTCGAGGTACAAAGTGAGCAAAATAGTTAGTATTATTGTCTGTTTTTTGAGACTGGTCATAGGGAAATCCCGTAGAGAGCAGACACTCCTTCATATTATTTTTGACACCTACAGACATCCTTTTGCCGTTCACAAAGGCCTTTCTTCCCTTGATAGCTTCAAAAAGTAAATCAAGCATCGGTACATAGATTACTCCTAAAACTGTTTCTTTACGATGCTGAAGTGCCACAGATATCGAAAAAATCGGCAATCCTTGGGCAAAGTTAGTCGTTCCATCCAGAGGGTCTATGATCCATCTATACTCAGACCTCAGGTTCTCTTTTTCTCCTGATTCCTCTGAAAGGATACTGTGATCAGGATACTTCTTAGCTATTTGTCGAAGAAAGAATTCTTCTGACAGTTTATCAATCTCGGTGACTAGATCTACCTCTGAAGATTTGATTTCTATATGGAGATTCTCTTTCCCCAAATTCTCCCTTTGAATCCTACCTACTTCCCTTACCCAATCTCTGACATCCTTTAGGATGTTATCAAGTTCCAACTTTATAACCCCCCGGACGTTGTTGTCAAGAATTTTTAGTAAAAATAAGTGTCAAGAGCATTAGCACAATTTATGTTACTGCACCTATAGTATTTGCCCCTACTTACCTTTTATCCATATAATAACATTCTAAAATTCGTCCTTTTAATATAGCTTTTTAAGACAGGCAATGACCTTATTGTAAGTATTTTTCTAATACACTTACTTCCTTAATAATTACATCCACTTCAGGAACAGATATTTCTTGGGGTGAATAAGGATTTGATTCGACAGGGGTATCCGCTATTTTATCCAGAGTGGATTCCCCTTCGATTAGCTTACCAGAGGCTGCATATTTACCATCCGAATACCTATTTTCCTCATGCATAATAAGTACTGTAAGAGCTATTCCTTGAGAAGCAAAAAAGCCTTGATATGCTACTGAAGTATTTATTCAGGGCAAATCGCAGCTTTGCTTTGGTTCCAAATTCTTTTTCTTTTACAGATGATAGAAACACAATTCACAAACAGCTACCACCAAAACCGCACTTAAGGCCACCTTCATCAACCCTTGCTCATAATAGGCTAAGATTAAGGCAGTTAGAGTACCGGCAATTGAAGAATACATATTCCCCGTAGAAAATAAAATGCTTGGAAAGGTCATCGCCCCTAAAACTGCATAGGGTGTATAATACAAGAAGGACTTAATTCTTACGGACTTTATTTTTCGTTGGAAAACAACGATTGGTAACACTCGGGGAAGATAAGTGACAATTGCCATTAGTAAAACTGCTAGCAAGATATAATTCATTAAATTTCATCCTCCGATCTGGGGAAAAATACAGCACCGATGGTCGAGGCAATAATTGTAGCTATAATAATAACCCATCCTTGAGATATTTGATTGATGCAGGGTAGCCATCTAAAAAAACAACTTAGGGAAATGGCAACGATAACGACGACAAAAGCAGCTTTTGATTTTTTTGAAGCCGGTACGATGAGTGCTATAAACATTGCATATAAAGCAATGCCCAACGAATCTTGCCATATCTCAGGCAAAAACGTTGTTAGCATGGCCCCTAAAGCCGTGCCTAAAGCCCAGCCCCAATAGGGGCCTATGATTAGACCCATCATAAAAGGAAAGGTAATTTCTTTTTCTTCCAACGAAGCTACTGCAAAGGTCTCATCTGTAATCCCAAAAGCCATAATACTTCTCTGTACTCCGGGCATTCTTTCTACAATCTTTTGCGAAAGCGATAAAGACATCAGCATATATCTGATATTTATAACAAATGTTGTCACCGTAATCTCTAAAAGGGTTGCATTGGCTATTATCAGGCCCGCTCCCGCAAATTGGCCGGCTGAAGTAAGATTGGTCATGGATATCAAAATAGCAATCCATACCGGTATACCACCTTTAACTGCCATTATCCCAAAGGCGAAGGCTACCGGGATATAACCGAAAGCAATAGGAAGCCCTTTATAAAATCCATCCTTAAAGTCTTTTATTCCTTCAGTTATTTCCTGAGTATATTTATTTTTAGTTTGATACTGTAAATTGTTCAAAATGGTAGCTCCCTATTTTGAGGTCAGAATAATATACTATTATAACACAAAAGGAGTGAAATTCTTCACTCCTTTAAGAAACTAAACTCTTTGAAGAGCGAACATCATCTCCTTAAAGATGAGATACTTATCTTCTTAAGCAAGGAAAATCTTGATATGCGTAGGACCAATTTTATTGTCTTTGACATTCCTTTTATCTAGGGTTACCACATACCCCAGAATGAGTGCCAGTACTACGAGCAATATTATAATTAGATACCGTCTTCGCATTTTTACTTAAGGTTCCTTCCAGATGATTTCCCTTAACTTTATTCTACCGGATCATAGATATTAAAAGCATCACCATTAGTTTGTATTTAATTATCTTAGGAATTATCAAATTGAATATTTAGTTTTCCGTTTATCTTATCTTCCCAGACCAAATAGGCTGAAAAGGAATTACCGTTTTTAGATTTAAAACCTTTAATTAGAGGGGTCTTACCCTTTTTCAAGAGACTTTTTAGTTGAGTAGGTGTAAGCACTTTTCCGCAAATCGGGTTTTTCCAGACAACAAATTTACATCCTTTTTTCCAGTTAGAGCAGCCATATCCTTTCTTTCCCTCGATTATTTCTCCGTCACATCTAGGGCAAAGACCCAACTTATCTTGATTTTTGTCATGGGCCTTTTCGCTTATCTTCTTTCGATTTATCTCACCTACTCCTTCTTTGCCTGTCCCTTCTTTTGTTGTAGCTTTTATTTTTGCTGTCCCTGTTTTTTTAGTCCCCACCCTTTTCACTTTCCCTTCAGGTGCCAGGGCCAGGGGAGTCTTGCCGTGCCTTTGCTCATAAGTACGCAGTTCATTAATAATACGAGTAACAGCTTTTTCCACCTGAGTCATATATTTTTCTAAGCTCAGTTCTCCTTTTTCCACTTTAGCTAGGTCATATTCTAACTGTCCAGTCATTTCGGGACTAATTAAAAGCTGAGCCTGAGCGAGTTTACTCTTAATCAAAAAGATCAGTTCCAAACCTTTTTCGGTAGGTTTCAAGGTCTTCTGTTCTTGCCGAATATAGCCACGTTCAATCAGACTTTCGATGATTGCCGGTCTGGTAGCTACTGTCCCTAAACCTTTTCCTTTCATCTGCTGCCGCAAGACATCATCTTCAATCTGTTTGCCGGCACCCTCCATGGCTTTCAACAAATCCCCCTGTGTAAACCTTTTCGGAGGCTTGGTACTCTTTTCTTCTATTTTTACCTTCCCGGTTTGGACTTCTTTCCCATTTTCAACCGGCGGCAATTCTCCATTCTCATCTTCCTTCAGATCTCCGCTTCTTTTTTTCTTATCTTCCTGATCTTCAGAACTATAAACTTTCTTCCAACCAGGACTAAGCAGTATCCTGCCTTTTGTCCGGAATAACTCCTGTTCTACTTCTGTGACTATTTCCGTTTGTAGATAATTGGCAGCCGGATACCAAACGGCCAAAAACCGTCGAACAATAAGATCATATAACTTTAGCTCAGGCTCTGAGAGCTTTTCAAGCCTTATCTTTTCAGTTGTTGGAATAATGGCATGATGAGCGGTAATCGTATTAATCACTCGTTTACCTCTGGGTATCCCATTCCTCTCAGCCTCATCAACCATTTTCAGGTACGGCTCCTGCCGGACTGCTTTTAAATGAGCAAGCAGCTTCGGAAGCATATCTTCCGGTAAATAAGCACAATCCGTCCTTGGATATGTTATCGCTTTTTTTTCATAAAGTGCTTGGGCCAACACCAATACTTTCTCCGCACCAAAGCCAAATCTTTGGGAAGCAGTAACCGTCAAACTGGTCAGATCAAAAAGCAAAGGAGGAGCTTCCGTTACTTTCTTCTGTTCAACCTTGATAATTTTCCCCTGTCTCCCCTGAATTTTGCTTACAATCTTCTCTGCAGCCTGCTGATCCGGTAAGCGACTTGTCTCTTGTTCACTGTTAAACCAGCGACCACTGTATTTCCCCTCGCTGGCAGAGAATTCAGCTTTCACTTCAAAATAAGTTTCTGCGATAAATTTCTCAATTTCCCATTCCCGTTCCACGATAAGAGCTAAAGTTGGAGTCTGCACTCTCCCAATGGAAATAACATTAGGTTTTTTCCGAACAGGATCAAAACTGCCGAATAAAGCCGTAAAACCTTCCGTAAGATTCATCCCAAATTCCCAGTCAGCCATGGCTCGTCCATACCCAGCAGCCGCTAAACCTGCAACTGTATGGGCAGGGCGAAGATTACTCAGTCCTTCCCGAATTGCTTCAGCGGTTAGAGAAGATATCCATAAACGCGATAACGGTTTAGAACATTGGACTAAATCCCAAACTTCCTGAAAAAGGAGTTGTCCTTCGCGGTCAGCATCCGTTCCACAGATGACCTGTTCTATCTCCAAAGCCTTGAGCCATTTTTGCAGGGTCTGAAATTGTCCCCGTGTCCCTGGCTTGACAACCCGGCGAAAAGAATTTATGGCTGGTAAGACAGGCAACCGTTTTAAACTCCAACGTTTGCCCACCTTATCTAAATCCATATAGGCTTCAGGACGCTCCAGTTCTAATAGATGGCCAACACACCAAGTGATGACATAACGTTCATTTTCCAGATAACCTTGGCCTTTACTCCTTACCCCTAAAGCCGAAGCATATTCACGGGCTTGAGCCGGCTTCTCCGCAACAATTAGTACCCTACCCATATGTTACCTCTCTTTTCCTCACTATCTTCAAATAGACTAATCCCTATAAAGAATAATCCTATGAAAAATCTGTTCTTTTTTATTATAGCAAATTACTGATACCTAGTTTTATTCTGTAGTGATATGCAAATTTTTTTCTTTGTAATACTGTTTCCTCAAAAAATAAGCCTAAATTTTCCATTATTTTTGAAATTTAAAACACTGTAAGCTTAAAATATGTGGACAAAAATAGTATTATATAATGGAGAACAGGAATTTCCTTCATCGGTATCTGAAGCGAATAAAAAGAACTAAGGGAAAAAGCTAATTAGATTATACTCATTAAGTGCGAAAAAGGATGGTAAGAAAAAATGAATGATTTAAGAAGATGGCATGACTCTACGATAGGACAGAGGGCTGTTAAGGAACTGCAAAAGAATAATTTTCAAGCTATTTACTGTGAGAATAGTAAAGAAGCCTTAAATTACATTTTTGAAAATATCCCCGAGAATGCTAGGATAGGAGTTGGAGGTTCCTCTACCATTAGGGAAATTGGTTTACTTACTAGGCTGCAGGAAAAAGGCTTCTTATTGTACGATCATAATGCCCCTAGCCTTACACTTGAAGAAAAAACAGAACAGCGTTATAAGCAATTGACTTCCGACCTTTTTCTCTGCAGTGCAAATGCCATTACTCTAAAGGGAGAGCTTGTTAATAGGGATGGCCTTGGAAATAGAGTAGCTTCTATGATGTTCGGACCTAAGAAGGTCATTGTGGTAGCTGGGGTCAACAAAGTCGTTAGAGATTCAGAGGAAGCTGATCAAAGAATTAAAATGCAAGCTGCTCCACTTAATACCAAAAGACATGAGTTACCCAATCCTTGTCTTAAAACAGGGCAATGTACAGATTGTCATAGTACTAGTCGAATCTGTAATATTACTACCATTATCCACAGATGTCCTGCTCTGACTGAGATTCACGTGGTATTGATTGGGGAAGATTTAGGATTCTAGTTCTCAGTGTTCTGATCGCCAAATAACACCAACGCAGAATAATCTACACCAGCATCAGCTTCTGCTCCGTAAGTGATGTTGACGTTCTGGAAAATAATCTTCAGTTTATAACCATTTTGAGACACGTCTAACGTCATTTTTTCAGGGGGCATGGCTTCTTTTGGTGCATTTCCTGTTTTAGCCAGTCCTTGCACGAATTCATACAGTCCGGTCCCAATGAGTTCAATACCTGATGCATCTCTGATTGATACCTTAGTCTCTTGATTAGACAATCGTTCAACGAAAAGTTCATAATCTATGCCTTCAAGCGTGAAATGGTAGGACTTAATACCTTCATCTTTCATGTACCGTTCGGAATGGACAGTCATAGCTATGTCATAGCCTGATATGATCACTGGTTTTTGAGCATCAAGACCGGCATAGAAATACCGGGTTTCCTCACCGACATAGTTTGGATAAGTTGGTTCAAAACCAAATACACTTTTCATATCCTGATAAATATTGAAATCCTCAGGCAACCAATTGATATATTTGAGCGTACTTCGCCTATCCAAGTAGGAAAGGATATTAGTCGTTTCAGTTTTTGTATGCTCCGATGCGTTCGTCTTCGGCGTCAGATTCCCTTCAAAGAGAATACCTTCGGCTTGAAGAATTTGCTCTACCCTGGTAATTTGACTGATGCGTGAAACCGTAAAGGCATCCAAGGGTGGAATGATGGAAAAAATGGCAAACACAGCGGCAAGCAAGGCAATATAGCTATTCTTGGAAATAGGCTTTAGACTCAGCAAAACACCGACTACAATAGAGAAGACCCCGAATAGTGCTACATAATATCGGGATTCAGTTACACCGTAGGCATTAAGCCGAATACCTACAGAAATCAGCTGCATGATAACCACCGGAATAAGAACTTTTGGGAAAATCTTACGGTAGAGAGCAGCGAAACGATTTTCAAGCAAACTCGCAAGGATAAAGATTAGCAATCCTGCAGCCGAGTATACCAGCACCATTGGTCCAAGCTGTCCCGAAGGCCAGTGCAATGTAACCAGTATTTTGATAAAGTAGGCCAATAATACCAAAGTGTATGTTGCCACCAACGGAATGGCAATATAGGAAACAAGGATTTCCAAAAATCTCGGATAGTTCCTCACCGCTTGCAGTACTTCAATGTCTGATTCTTCTTCAGAGTTGAATTTTGGCAACAGTGACAAGTAATAGAGGGGAGCAAACATTACCCAGACGAAGGTCATCATATACGAGTAAGCATCGCTATTCACCTGAAACAGTAAAATATCTATAGTTGCAATGATTGCGGCGATTCCTCCCGACAACACTCCGGAATAAAGTGCCGAGGTGAAAGCCGATTTAAAGTGAATCAGAGTAACTTGATTAAAATCTACCTTTCCCTTAAAGGAAGGAACCCAAAGCACAGCACAAAGCATGGCAAAGACGGCAACAAAAGTACGAATACCGATTTCCGCACTGATTACAGGTGCAGGCCATAAAATCATAAAATACCCTGCCGTAAGCAACGCGGCTATCCCGTAAACAGCTAGCCGAATTTTTGACAACTTCTCAAATCTTTCCGTAGAGAACTGGGCAACCATCCCTAGAAAGGCGCCCACCAAAAGAGTGAACATTGCCTTCTCAATAACCAACGACGGCGATTCATGAAGTGAAATAATATAACAGATCAATACCGTCGCACCGAAAAGGCTAATCACGGTAAGTGGAAAACGTAAAACTGCCCTGGACATACCTTTTATCAAATATTGAATCATTTCTATCAAACGCTTCATAATAATTCCTCCTCAAGTTTATATCAGAAATACAGACTAGCAATTTCAGTAAAATCTCCGTGTGACTTAGTATAGCATAAGAGATATAGCTATTGTTCCCTTTGACACATTCCGAGAGAATACCTGCAAAACTTTTTAGGCCCAGGTCACCTGCTAAATAACCATAAGTGTCATTAATTTTCTTGAAATAATCAATATCTGCCATAATAATTGATAAACTATGTTTAGAAAGGGTACTGTCAATAATATTTCGCAAAATTTGTTTCTGCTTGGTATAAATCCTTTGGTTATAACCGGTGACCCAAAAGCAAGACTTGATATAGGAGCGGCGGAAATTTAAATTTCCAAATTTGAATTTCATATTCTATCTGTATATAATATCCTTACTATTTGAAGGAGCTGTTAAGTAAGCTATGACTTCCATGAAAAGACAGGTAATTGTTATAGGTGGCGGTGCCTCCGGGATGATGGCCGCTATCACCGCCGTCAAAAACGGGGCTAAGGTCACCATCTTAGAGAGAAACCCCCGGATAGGTAAAAAAATACTGGCTACTGGCAATGGACGGTGTAATTTTACCAACGTCAATGCAGATATTGCCTGTTATGAGGGTCAAAATCCTCGCTTCGCCTTCAGTGCTTTGGCCGGGTTTAGTGTCCAGGAAACCCTAGCTTTCTTTGAAAGGCTTGGCATTGTACCTAAGGTAGAAGAGCTTGGAAAGGTCTTTCCGATGTCCGACCAGGCCTCCAGCGTTTTGGATGTTCTCAGGTATGAATTAATGGAAACTGAAGTTAATATAGTCTGTGAAGCCTATGTGCGAAGTATTTCCAAAAAAAATAATACTTTCCGAATTAAGCTGGAAGATGACACTGAGTTCTTAAGTGACAGCGTTATTCTTGCTGCCGGTGGGAAAGCCATGCCCTCCACCGGTTCAGATGGTAATGCCTATGAATTAGCAACAAAACTCGGACATACGATCACTGATATCTTCCCCGCTCTGGTTCAACTCAAGTTAGAGGGAACCTTTTTTAAACAAATTGAAGGAGTAAAGTTTGTTGGCACTGCTGAAATTTTAAATAACAATAAAACCATAGTTCAAGATAGTGGGGATATTCTATTTGCCAATTATGGTGTCTCCGGTCCGCCTATTTTGCAAATCAGTAGAAAAACCGGCGAACTTCTTCAGGGAAACAAAAATGTTGTCCTAAGATTAAATATCCTAGACAAGCTTACTAAAGAGGAACTAAGAAAGCTTTTGATAACACGGTTTAATAATAGTCCTCATAAATCACTTGACTTTAGCTTGGTTGGTCTGATTAACAAAAGACTAATCCCCGTTTTACTTAAAGAAGCAGGTCTAACAGATTTAAAATGTCCTGTGGCAAGTGTTTCTCCAGAGGAGCGGGAAAATATCCTTTCTATTTTGCAAGACTGGCGATTTCAAGTCAGGGGGACAAAAAGCTGGCCAAGTGCCCAGGTAACCGCAGGAGGGATTGCTACGAACGAGATTAACCCGAGCACCATGGAGTCCAAGATTGTTAAAGGCTTATTTTTCGCTGGGGAAATCATAGATATTGATGGGCTATGTGGTGGTTTCAACCTGCAATGGGCCTGGTCTTCCGGGTATATTGCCGGGAAAAATGCTGCTCTTAATTAAAATATTAATTTAAATAATCTCAAAACAAAACACCCTCATTCCACTTTTAAAGTGAATTGAGGGTGTTTCAAAACTACACATTAAACCTAAAATTAATTATATCCCCATCTTCGACGATATACTCCTTGCCTTCTAAGGTTAATAGTCCTTTCTCCTTTACTTTCGCCATTGTACCAAATTCTTGGAGATGGCGAAATTTACAAACTTCCGCTCGGATAAAGCCTTTTTCTATATCCGAATGAATCTTCCCTGCAGCCTTTCGAGCCGTTGTATTCTTCTTGATCGGCCATGCTCGTACTTCATCCTGTCCTGCGGTAAGAAAAGATATTAATCCTAAATGATCGTAGGCCGTTGTAGACAACTTGTCGATCCCTGACTCTGTAATTCCTAAATCTTCTAGAAAGATTTTGCGGTCCTCGAAATCTAATTGATTAATCTCCAACTCGGTTTTAATACACAATTCAATAACTGGTGTATTTAGCCCTTTTGAAAACTTCAGCAAGTCTTCTTTCGAAGGATAGTCATTCTCCATAAATTGCTTTTCATCCATGTTAACGACTAAAATCATTGGCTTTTCCGACAGAAAAGAAAAAGTTTTCAAAAGTTCGTTTTCCTCATCACTTAGATTAAGATTATGAATCAAAAGGCCATTTTCTAACCCTTCTTTACATTTCTTTAAGACTTCAAGTTCTTCCAAGTTTTCTTTGGTGACTTTTTTGGATGTTTGAATACGCCCTATTCGGTTTTCAATGACAGCTAAGTCTGCAAATAAAAGTTCTAAATTAACCGTCTCTATATCTCTCATGGGGTCGATGCTGCCTTCATCATGGATAACGGTATCATTTTCAAAGGCCCGGAGAACATGAATTAAAGCATCCACTTTTCTGATATTATCTAGAAATTGATTGCCTACTCCCTTACCCGTGCTAGATCCTCTTACAAGCCCAGGCACATCAATGACCTCGATAGTTGCATAAGTCGTCTTTTTAGGATTATACATTTTTGTTAAGAAATCAATTCTTTCATCAGGTATCTTAGCAATTCCTAGATTTGCTTCGACTTTTCCTTGGGAAAAACCAGTGACTTCCATGTCTGAACCGGTTAACAAATTAAAGAGTGTCGTTTTGCCTACGGTCGGTAATCCAATTAAGCCAATTTTCATTAATTGATACAGGAAACTTGTGCTTATTCTAGCTAAGCGTTCCTGCTCTTCAACTCCTTTTTTCTGGAATATAATAAATTTTCTTTGGTTCTGTGCTTATATGAGCCATTTTATGTTAGCATCACCGGCAGAAGTGGTCAACTTTTATAAAACTGAATATTTTCCTTCATTATTTTTTCTTCCCAAACCATTTGTAACAGAGCTAATTCTTCTTTGTAATCAGTTTTTATTTCATCCTTGTCGTATTCAAGTTTATCTAAAATTTGGAAAGTAAAATCCTTTTCGCCATATTCCTTCCATTCTTTTTGTAATTCCTTGTTAGGATGACAACCTGCCTCCAGTTTAAATTTAGTACTATTTAGTGTGGCTCTTAAATTTTGTGTTCCTTCAAGATAACATTTCTTACTCAAATTAGAACGAACAATAAAGATCCCCATATCCGGTTTCATTTGTTTATATTGTTCTTTTAACTCTTTTTTTCGGTTCATCAATTTAGTATCCCATTTCCTTTAAAATTCTGGATAAAGTACGCAACCTTTCACCAATAAGCTCGTCATCATCACTAAGTGCTTGATTGAATAGTTTGATATCCTCATTAATCTTTTCATTGTCGGTACATACGGCCACCGTCATAGCGTCACCTTGTAAACCCACCCTGTCTATGACAGGATTTTCGGTATCATACAAATTATCGTAACGATAAGCCTCACGAAAATGAAGTTTTGCTCGACAAACCAGAATTGCCAGATCAAGCACACGGTGAAGCGGTAATTCCTCAGATTGCCTCGACCATTTTTCTCCAGTATATCTCCATACTTTGGCCGATACATCTACCTTACCCCGGTCATTCCACTGAGCTAGTCCTAAAGAAAGCCCTTTAGCATCTGAATTATAAGCATATCTACCATCAACATTTTCATAGTTTTCTGATACGATAACTGGTTTATGCTTTAAAGTGGTTGGTATTTTCATTGTTTAACCTCCAATATCCTTAAATCTTTTCCTGTTTTACTTTGCTCGCTAGGTTACTAATTTACTAATTTAGTATATTTTCTTTTACACTACTTGTCAAATACTCAAAATTCCTTGTATATATTTTGCTTTATTATCTTTTTATCTAACAACTACTTTAATGCCAGAGTGCGTTTATCATCCCTCCATAATATATGAACGCTTCCTCGATGCTAGAGACATCGATCTTGGCCTGTAATTCATCGGGCAGACTATGCAGATTGGCGATCGCCCACCGCGATAAAACTTAGTTCTAAGACTTAGCAAACAATGCCTTGGATTATTTGCCTAGCTTGATTATAATGAAATATATGTCAATGTTCAATAAACAGAATCCCTTGATGTTATTATCGGCCGCCATTAATAAAACCCGCTTTTTTAGGCGGGTTTAAATATTATTTTAGAATTTAAGATTTTTGAAAACTTTTTAGGTTTCTTAAACGTCTATAGAGTAATGGCACTAAAAAGATACGTATCATAAAAGAAGGAGCCTTCCCACTTTATGGCAAAGAAAAGTCTGCAAAAATTATTTATGGAAGAAACAATTCGCCAGCAAGAAAATTACTATCGGCTAGCTTATAGTTACACTAAAAATCCTGAGGACGCTTTAGATATCGTCCAGGAATCCATCTATAAAGCGATTTCTTCCCTTGACACTCTTGAAGATCCCCGGGCCCTAAAAACTTGGTTCTATCGAATTCTTGTAAACACATCCTTGGACTTTTTACGCGAACAAAAGAAAATAAATGTAATGGATGAAGAACTACTTGAAATCCATATCTCTGGAAAGGAAGATCTTTATCCAGATATCGATCTGCAAAAGGCCTTAGATGAGCTACCTCCAGCGTACCGAAGCATTATTGTACTTCGTTATTTTGAAGATCTAAAAATCGAAGAGGTTGCCGCCATCTTAAATATTAACGCTAATACCGTTAAAACTCGCTTATATACCGCATTAAAGAAGCTGCGTCTAGAGATGCTGGCGTAGTCAGGTATCTAATTAAGGAGGGATAATATGGAAGATAAACACCTAGGCGCGTTAAAGAATGAATATCTAGCTGTTCCGATTCCAGAAGAATTAGACTTTATTGTCAAAAAGGCTTTAAAAGAAGGAGGAAAAAATAAAATGAAGAAAACTAAAGCTTTCCGTTGGATTGGAGTTATCGCTGCTTCCTTTGCTTTATTTACCGCTACCATTAATATGAATCCCGCCTTTGCCCAGTCTCTTGCAGAAATCCCTGGAATGGAAAACGTGATCAAGGTGCTTACCTTTAAAGAATATACCCTGAATGAAGACAATTATCAGGCTAACTTAAAAGTTCCCGTAATCGATGGTCTTAAAGATAAAAACCTTGAATCGGCATTGAATGCCAAATATCTAGAAGAGAATAAAAAACTGTACGAAGATTTTATAGCTGATATTTCTGATTTAAAAGAACATGGGCTGGAAGGTCATATGGGAGTCGATACCGGCTACGAAGTAAAAACCGATAATGAACAAATTTTCTCTATCGGGCGATATGTTCTTAATACTGCAGGGTCCTCAAGTACTGTCTTTAAGTATGATACCATCGATAAGAAAAACCAAGTATTAATCACCCTGCCGTCCTTGTTTAAGGATGAACAATACATTCCGGTGATAAGTAAATATATCCAAGAACAAATGAGGAAACAAATGCTGGCTGATGAAGGTATTATTTATTGGGTTACCGGGGCAGGGCTTGAAAACCCGTTTGATCCTTTTGAGAGAATTGCAGAAGACCAAAGTTTTTATATCAATTCGGATGGCAAGTTGGTACTCTCTTTCGATAAATATGAGGTTGCCCCTGGATATATGGGGGTTGTAGAATTCGTCATCCCCAGCGAAATTCTAGCTGATCTTCTAGTTAGCGATGACTATCTGCACTAGAGAATACTATTCAGTGTCAGTACGTATGTCTATGATAAGAAAAGAGGATACCTGACCTTACAATCTGGTATCCTCTCCGTATTATTTTAATGGACTTCTAAGTTCACGTATCCCCCAATCGAAATACTTCTAGTTATTTCTAAGTATTAGTTCTACGGATAAATTATTCTATTACTTCTCTTTCTTTGATTGTCACCTTGATTATATCTCCAGACTGCTTTCCGATTTTTGCTCTAATATCTTTTCTAAGACCAATAATATGACAGGGAGTACCCATTTTGATAATACTCCCCTCATAAATCTCACCATCAAAGGTAGCGGTAACCGGAACTCTCCCTTTCCCAAACTCTGTCTTCACATCAAAAGGTATTTCAATGTACGCACCATCAATATCAGGAACCTTTTTTATTTCTGCATCAAATTCATAAATTTTACTCATAATCAAATTCTTCTTTCTGCATAAATGCGTCATGTACCGCCGCATGATCTTTCTCAGTCCATTGATATGAAATTCATCAACTAAGCTTACTTTTCTACGCTATCCTTTAGCAGGTCACGAATTTCTTCCAATAAGACTTCTTCACTGGTACGTACTGGCGGTTGCTCGGCCTTCTCCCTTTCTTTTTCTTTCTCTGCTTTTCTCTTTCTGCTATTTAAAATATAGATAAAAACAAAAATAGAAAAAGAGATGATTAAGAAGTCAATAATGCTTTGTAAGAAAGAACCATACTTAATCACCGTCTCCCCCGATACATAACTCATTGCTGAAAGATCAATTTTGCCCAAAAGCAATCCTAGTAGCGGCATTAGGAGATCATTAACCAGTGAAGATACAATTTTTCCGAATGCCCCGCCTATAATTACCCCCACGGCCAGGTCCAGAACATTACCCCGCATAATAAATTGTCTAAATTCATTCCACATAATAGATACTCCTCTAATCTAAAAATTTTTAATCAGATCTAGCTAATATCCGATGAGCTTGAAATTTCCCAAATCTTGAAATTAGTTTATTCAGTAGCCTTAAAATTATATATAGGTAGGATTCTTTCTATAATCTCAACAGTATCACTAATGTTGTTTATTATTTCATCAATAGGTTTATAGGCAAAAGGACATTCATCTAAGGTCCGTTTGTTAGCTGTAGCGGTATAAATGCCTTTCATTGCTTCTTTAAATTGAGCAAGCGTAAAGGATTGCTTAGCTTGGGTTCTGCTCATAATTCGCCCCGCACCATGAGGTGCAGAAAAGTTCCACTCGGCTTCCCCTTTTCCAATACAGATAAGGCTTCCATCACGCATATTTATCGGAATCAAAAGCTTTTCTGCCTTTTGGGCCGAAACCGCACCTTTTCTTAAAATCATACTCTCGGTATCAATATAATTATGAATAGTTGAAAACTGTTCTGTTACATCTAGCTTCATACCTTTTATTATTTCCTGGATCATAGCCTTCCGGTTAAGTTCAGCAAAGTGCTGTACTATTTTCATATCATGAATATAGTCCTTAAAAAGCTCACCGGATACATATGCTAAAGACTTAGGGATACCGGCAATATATCTATCAAGATCAGCTTTAGTGCGTTTATTAAGAGATCTAACGGCTTCTTCCTGATAAAAGCTGGCTACCTCATGACCTAAATGACGGCTACCAGAGTGAACAACAATATATAAACCACCCCCGCTAGCCTTGTTCACCTCAATAAAGTGATTACCGCCACCCAATGTGCCAATACTGAGTCTTGCCCTCTCCAAGTTAACTTCACTTTGGCATTTAAGCCTTTTAAGATCTATGTTCTGGTAATAGTGATGCTCTCTAGCCCTAATATTAAATCCACAGGGTATTTTCTCATAAATTAATTTATCAAGCTTTTGAAGCTCTATATTACTATTGGCAATTTTTATGACTTCCATACCACAACCAATGTCAACCCCGACAAGATTAGGGACAATTTTGTCCTTAATAGTCATAGTTGTTCCTATTGTGCAACCTACCCCACTATGCACATCGGGCATAATCCTAATAATACTATCCTTAACAAACGCCTGATTACATAGAGTTTCAATCTGAGCAATCGCCCCGGACTCGATATTTTTTGTAAATACAATTGCCTTATTATATTTCCCTTTAATCTCAAGCATAAAACTATCCTTCCGATAAGCCTAACTTACTTAATCCAACATTTTATATGAATAGCCCCAAATCTATATGCTCAAGCTTAAGAAGAGCTTTCTTTTTATCAAGGCCTCCAGCATAACCAGTAAGTCTCCCATTAAAACCCACCACCCTGTGGCAAGGAATAAGGATGGAAATGGGATTATATTTGTCCATAGGGAATCTCTAAGAGTATATCCCAGACAGCTTTTTTAAAAAGTGTTCCTTTAGGGTCAAGCCGAAAATTAAGAATATTATTTTTTCCCGAAAAGTAATCGAAAAGCCAATTTCGCAGTAATTCAAAAACAGGATAGTCCGGCTTATAAATCCATGTATTAGATTTAGAAGGGTAATATTTTTGTCCAACGAACCATAGACCGGTGAGTGCCTCATTTTCGGCGGACACCGTTGCTGCTCCTAAAGGAGTCTCGATTGTACATGTTAGGATCATAATTTTAACAAATCCTTTTTTGAACTTTCCGCATAATCTAACGTCATGTCAATAGCTGATCATGAAAATTATATCATGCTCTACTCGGGAGAAGTAAGATGCCTTTATTATTTTTAATAATAAACTTTTTTAGAATAATAATAGGCTTTTGTAGGAAATGTATCTTTCGTTCGCACCCAAGGCATGCTACCTTCCGATTGATGACAGATTCCGCGTTTGGTGACAATAAAGCCTTCTCTTTCCAAATCCAGATATACTTTAGTGACAGTATTGTAGTTAATCGACAGTTGAACTGCAAGCTGACGACCCGTTGGCAATTGTTTAACAATACAAATGCTTTTAATAATTTCTATGCTTTAAATTTTGCTTGAATCTTCTCTGCCAGCCAACCGCACCATTCATCAAGACCCTTTCCTGTTTTGCAGGAAATCTGGAAAATCTTGATTTTCGAATTCACTCTGCGTACCCGGCTGTAAAGTTCCTGCATATTAAAATCAGAACCATCAAGGTAGTCTATTTTATTTACCAACAACACATCACAAACCGAAAACATAAGTGGATATTTCAGCACCTTGTCATCACCTTCCGGTACACTGAGAATCATTGCCTTAAGATCTGCACCGGTATCAAACTCTGCTGGGCAAACAAGATTACCTATGTTCTCGATAAATACCAGGTCCAGATTATCCAAATCCAACTCTTTGAGTGCAGGGGTAATCATGGGGGCATCTAAATGGCAGGCACCGCCGGTACGAATCTGTACTGCAGGAATCCCCTGTGCTGTGATCTTTTCTGAATCTACCAACGACTCAATATCTCCCTCGATAACTCCCAGACGAAGTGTATCTCTCAATCTCTTGATAGTCTGAAGTATCACACTGGTTTTTCCTGCACCGGGGGATGCCATCAGATTCACCATAAATATCTTCTTCTCTGCCAAATCGGAACGGATGATCCCTGCCTGATTTTCATTATCGGAAAGTATATTTTTCCGAATATCAATTAGTTTAATTTCATCCATTTAGACTACCTCCATCTTTTCCACAAGTAATTCCCTGCCGAAGAGAAGGGTGTACTCAAAACCACCGCAATAAGGACAAAGGAGTTTTTTATTCTCATACAGATCTGCAGTGAATTCTTTACCGCATAGCTTGCAGCCGAATGCTACAGGAACCTTTGTCACTTCAATCTGTGCACCTTCGGCAATAGTATCCTTGCTGATATAGTCAAAATACCGTTGAATCCAGTCTTGTTCCAGATTGCGCATTTCCCCCACGATTAGATAGATTGCCTGAATCTTTTTCGCTTTTTTCTGCTGGGCGGCATTCAGTACCAACCTAAGGATACTTTTGGTTACTGCTAATTCGTGCATAACTATTCCTCCACTGAACTAGATCTCTAAATCCAAACCGCCTTCCTTCAGGAAGTATTCCTTCATACTCCCAAGCATAGGCTTGGTCTGGCGGATTTTAATGGCAGCGTGCTGACACTAAAATCCGCCAGACCAAGCC
>CALBJS010000319.1 GCA_937892995.1 uncultured Peptococcaceae bacterium
AGACCGGAAAGGTCTTTAATAAATTTATTCATGAGAATGACACCGGCATAAAAAGCCGCCGCTAATAGTCCATAAGAAATCCCAAGGACGTGCTGATAGGAGCCACTCGTACTGCCGCCTCCGGTTTTCACGATTAGAAACAATCCGAGCATAGCCGTAAGAACACACGCCACCTTCACGGACGTTAGTTTCTCTTTTAGAACAAAGGGTGCTAAGATCATGACAAAAATCGGTGCAAAATAATAGCTTATAGTGGCATTAGAAATCGTCGTAAATTTATAGGCTTGGAATAAAAATATCCAATTAATCCCGATGGCAAAGCCGGAAATTAAAAGAAGTAAACCATTCTCTTTAATCTTTTGCCAAGAAATCTTTTGGCGGAGAAAGAAACTAGCTATCAATAAAAAGAGACTGCCGATAACTCCTCGCAAAAGGGCAATTTGGGCTGAGGAAAGGTCTATATTTCTTACGAAAACACCTATGCTTCCGAAAATTAACATTGCAGTTACTATTCTGAGTCTAGCGTGCACTTTATCCCCCCTGTTGTCCTTAGTGTTAAGTGTAATTAATACCGATTATCAAAGATACGCGTAGCCTTTTTTTCGCTCCTGGGAAGCTCCCCAATGGAAACAGCCTTGGGCACAACAGTAATGCCAATTCTTGATTTACAATGCTGTCTGATATTTTGCTCGATGCCTTTCTTATCGACATTATTTTCGGTTTCAAAGAAAAGCGTCACAATATCTTTACCATTTAAATGATCGATCATTACCTGGTATTCACAACTTGCTCCTTCCACTTCCCGCAACATCTCATCTACTTGCCCCGGGTAAATATTCACACCCCTTACCTTGATCATGTCATCTGTCCGTCCCAGAATAGTATCGATTCTTGGATAATTCAAACCACATGCACAATCGCCCGGCAGAAATCGGGTTAAATCATGGGTACGATAACGAATAAGCGGTGCCCCTTCTTTCTGCAGGGTAGTGATCACCAATTCACCCATCTCTCCCTCCGGAACCAGTTCCCCAGTATTTTGATCGATAATCTCAAAATATACATATTCATCCCAATAATGCATACCGCATTCCTCAGGGCAACTCATGGCAATCCCTGGTCCGTAGATCTCTGTCAGACCATAAATATCGAAAAGTTGAACACCTAGCTCATTGGCAATCCGGCGACGCATTTTTTCACCCCAGCGTTCTGAACCGATAATTCCCTTAGTAAGATGAATTCTTTCTTTTACTTTTCGCTTGTATATTTCTTCGGCCAGAAGTAGGGCATAAGAAGAAGTAGCACATAAAACAGTGCTTTTTAAGTCCATCATCATTTGGATTTGTTTATCTGTATTACCCGGACCCATAGGGATCACCATGGCACCCAAAAGTTCGGCACCTGCCTGGAAGCCTATACCCGCCGTCCAGAGACCATAGCCGGGAGTAATATGAACCCGGTCCAAATTAGTCAGGCCTGCGGTTTCATAACAAAGCTTGAACATCTTAGCCCAATCCGCGATATCCTTTTGGGTATAGGGGATAATAACCGGTGTACCGGTCGTACCCGAAGAAGAGTGAATACGGACTATTTCACTATCGGCAACTGCTTGCAGTCCTAAAGGATAAGCCTTTCTCAATTCACTTTTATCCGTAAAAGGGAGTTTTTGGAAATCCTCTTGACTTTGGATAGACTTAAGATCTATACCTTCGAATTTTTGCTTATAAAACCCGTCCAGCAAAGAAAGCCTCAATAATATTTTTTTGATTATCTCTAATTGGGATTCTTTCATCATTGCAAATTCTCCTTCGAGGTGCCTTGGGCACCAGTATATAGGGCTTGTAAATTCATGGCTACCAATTTAGAAGGTAATTTCTCCTTGATGGTTCTCTCCATCTCTTCTAAGGAAATACCCAGGGCGTGAGCGGAGATTGCAGCACCAAGCAAAGCAGTGTTTAAGACCTTGCTGGAACCGCATTGAGCACAGATCCTCTCCCCATCGACCGTAATTAGGGAGGACACTTGACTACGCAAATATTCCAGCATTTCGTTGCCATCATAATCCGTGTCCGAGAGAGAGGCTGTTACAGGCTTAATAGCTTTTTGGCTAACAATTACCGTTCCCTTTGTTTTTAGATAACTCAAGCACCTTACTGCTTCCGCCGGTTCAAACCCGATGATTACATCAGCAGACTTAAGCGGAATCAAAGGTGAGTGAACATCCTTGCCAAGGCGGACATGACTGACCACACTGCCGCCCCGCTGGGCCATACCGATTGTCTCTGCCGTACGAGCCTTAATTCCCCTGTTCATGGCAGTTTGAGCAATCAATTTGGAAGCCAACACTGTTCCTTGTCCACCAACCCCGGCTAAGATACAATTAATCATTTTTGAACACCTCCGATCGCCTTAAAGGGACAAACCTGGGCACAAATTGAACATCCGGAGCACCAAGAAGCATCGATTCGTACTTTGGTATTTTCTTTGACAATAGCGGGACAGCCCAATTCTTTAATACAACGTTTACAGCCTGTACATTTAGCTAAGTCCACAGAATATAAAGGAGAGGGCTTGGTCACAGCGATACAGGGAGACTCAAAGATGACAGCGGCTATCCCCTTAAAATCAACAGCTTCTTGAACGGCAGCAATGGCTTGCTCCAAGTGCAAAGGATCTTGAGTTACCACCTGTTTGACACCCAAGGCTTTAAGAACCTTGCCTATGCTAATTTTTTCCGATATCTTCCCCATCATGGTTTTACCGGTACCCGGATGATGCTGTTGGCCGGTCATTGCTGTGGTGGAATTGTCCAAGACTATTAAAACGATATCTGTTTGATTATAAACAGCATTAACGACACCCGGAATCCCCGTGTGAAAAAAAGTAGAATCTCCGATAAAAGCAAAATGGACAGTATCAGGCTCTGCTCGCTGCAGCCCTTGGGCAAGGGTAATCCCGGCTCCCATGCAAAGACAGGTATCTACCATTTCCAAGTGTAACAGCCAATATCACCCGAAAAGACTGCTTTCTTCCCTCGCATTGCTTGTTTAACGGCATAGAAGGAAGCTCTATGGGGACAACCGGCACACAACACTGGTGGCCGGGCAGGCAATGCTGGTACAGCCTCGGGAAGATCCGCTTGCGTAAAGGGTATTTCTAGAAAGTTCGCAATAGCTTTGGCAACCGATTCCACTGTATTTTCCCCTGCATTTTGCATGTGCTGAGTGAGCTTACCCTTTACTTTCACTGCTAAATGATGTTTTCCACAAAGATAAAGCAGCTCTTTTTCGATCACCGGATCAAGTTCCTCGATTACTAAAACTTCATCCAAACCCTTTAAGAATTCCAAAGCGAGCTTCTCTGGAAAGGGATGGGGGGTTGCAACCTTAAATAGTTTGCATTCTGTTTGCTTGGCCTCTAAAACTTCCCGCGTATAGGCATAACTGATTCCCCCGGTCGCAATCCCCTTTGGACCGCTGCCAAGCACAGAGTTGAAACGATAAGTGGAAAAATCTTCACCTAAAAGAGGTTGACGAGCTTCGATTTTTAAATGATTTTGATATGCAAGACGAGGAAATATCACCCATTTAGAATCTTTAGTAAAGCCCTCAGCTTTGCTCACTGCGTTGTCCTCGGTTTTAACTATCCTACTGTTTTCATCGAGGTCAATCGAAGCACACCCATGACAAACCCTTGTGGTCGGACGAAAAAGAACCGGTGTGTTATATTTCTCCGAATACTCAAAAGCATCCCCGATCATCAGATAAGCTTCTTCGGGCGAGGAAGGATCAAAGACGGGTAGTTTAGAGAAAATACCGAATTGACGGGTATCTTGTTCCGTTTGCGAAGAAATAGGACCTGGATCATCTGCTACGACGACGACCATCCCCCCCTGGACACCAATATAAGCAAGGCTCATTAAAGGATCTGAGGCAACATTTAAGCCTACCTGCTTCATAGTCACCATGGAACGCTTCCCGGAATAGGCAGCCCCTGCAGCTACCTCCAAGGCGGATTTTTCATTGACCGACCACTCTACATAAATCTGACCGGGGTTTACCTCAGCAATTGTTTCCAGAATCTCTGTAGAAGGGGTTCCCGGATAGCCTGTAACAACTCTCACTCCGGCTCGAATTGCTCCCATCCCAATCGCTTGATTCCCCATTAATAATTCTTGTACCATCTGATACCCTCCTCTAATCCAACTATATCTAGGACTTAACTCGGCCAATCTTTTGGAAACAAGCGGGTCTTTTTTAATGACACTTATAACTTTCAGAAAAAGTCCTTTCTGAAAACAAAAAAAGCCTGTCCTTCTAAATTCCAAGGACAAGCTTAATAGCCTGTGGTACCACCTTGATTGGTTAAAAAACCCTCTCAACTACAATGCTAAGCATTGCCCATCCGATAACGCTGATGAAGCGTCGCAAGCTACTAAATCAAAAGAGATCAATTGTTCACTGCACCCTCCAGAGCCCATTTTCCGTGTTGTATCTGTCAATCTTCCACCAACATTGACTCGCTAGGAGACCATTGCACAGTTTTATTCCTCCATCATAGGTTTCAAGAAATTATATCATCTTGATTAGGGAAAAGTCAACCTACCTAGTCAAAGGCCAAGCCCAGATAGCCGGATTGTTTAGCTGCTATCTCCCTAGTTTAGAAGCAAAAACAAAACAGAAAACCAGCCTGAGCCTTGCAAATGCAGGGTTTTTCTAATATATTTTTCGTCAAATTTATTCATATTTCTATGGCGGATTATGATGGATTGTGGTATAATGGAATATATATCCTGCTTTGAATAGGGGGAATTACCATGTATCTAAAAAAATCATTTAATCCTAAAACTGGTAGGACGTATCTGTCTGCTGCCACTAACTATCATGACCCGGTCAAAAAACAATCTCGCACTCGGACGATTCAATCTTTTGGGTATGTCGATGTGCTCGAAAAAACCTTTCCCGACCCAATTGCACATTTTACCGCTGTTGTTGAGCAAATGGATGCTGAAGAAAAAATGTCTAAGTCCTTAGATCAAATTAAAATTAACAGAGAAGCTACTCTATCGATCGATAATATTAACCGAAAATATTTCGGTTATGCTGCTTTAAGCAAGATCTATCATGACCTTGGGTTACATACTTTTTTTACTAATAAGGCACGAAATTTAAAAATTGAGTATATCTTAAATAATGTTGTTAAGTTGTTAGTCTTTGAACGTCTGAGAAACCCGGCATCTAAGAAAAAGACTTTTGAGAATAAAGATCGATATTTTGAAAATATGGATTTCTCTCTGGATAATGTCTATGGGGCATTGAGTTTGCTTGCTAAGTATAAGGATGACTTGCAGGTCCACCTCCATAAAAAGATTAAGGCTCTTTACGGCAGAAATACTGACCTTGTATACTACGATGTTACTAATTACTACTTTGAAATTGATGAACAGGATGAATTAAAAAGAAAAGGTGTTTCCAAAGAACACCGCCCTGATCCTATTATTCAAATGGGTTTGTTTATGGATACGATGGGGATCCCGATTTCTTACAAGCTTTTTCCTGGAAATACTAATGACTGTGAAACGGTGCGTTCGATGCTGGCTGAACTTAAAAGGGAGTATGATATCGGGCGGGTCATCGTTGTGGCTGACAAGGGAAATAATACTGCAAAAAATATTAACTATCATGTTATGCGCGGCGACGGATATGTGTATAGCCAGACGGTTCGTGGATCCCAGAAAGAACTTAAAGACTATGTTTTTGACGGGGATGGCTACACATGGATCGGTGATCAATTTAAGATTAAGTCCAGAATCTATCCTAGAGAGATCACTGTTGTTGGAAATAACAATAAGCCAATGAAAAAACGCATTGATGAAAAGCAGATTATTTTTTATTCAAAAGACTATGACCGGCGTGCTAAAGCTGAAAGAGAAGGTGCTTTGCTTAAGGCCTTGGAACTTGTAAAGAATCCTGGTAAGTATAATAAAGCTACTTCTTATGGTGCCGCTAAATATGTTAGAAACTTAGAATATGATAAGGAAACGGGCGAGATTCTTTCCTCGAAAAAGAAGCTCATCTTCGATGAGGGGAAGTTACGTGAGGAAGAAAAGTATGATGGATACTACGCCATCGTCACAAGTGAGCTTGATAAATCTGACAAGGAGATAATTGATATTTATCGTGGGCTTTGGCGAATTGAGGAGTCTTTTAAAATTACAAAAAGTGATTTAAAAACCAGGCCTGTTTATCTTTCAAGACAGGATCGCATTGAGTCACATTTCCTTATTTGCTTTACCGCACTGACCATTATTAGAATTCTTCAACATAGTCTTGGCGGCAAGTATTCTGCAAGCCATATCATGGAAAGCTTGCGCAAGATAGAATGTACAAGAGTCGATAAGAATTTCTATATATTTGATTATGCTGATGAGATCACATTAGCAATGAAGAATGCTTTGGGCATTGATTTTTCAAAAGAATTCTTAACTCAAAAAGACATAAAAAATATTTTAGCCCTTTCAAAAAGATCAAGTTTTGCACTATGATTTTTTGCATAAATGAAAAACCCGCTAGCTCTTGGTTTTCAATGGCTGCGGGTATCCTTTTATTATTTTTGCTTCGAAAGTCAGG
>CALBJS010000320.1 GCA_937892995.1 uncultured Peptococcaceae bacterium
GTCGGCGTTTGCCCTGTCCCCCCCATCATTAAGTCCACAATTATCGAGCCATCCTCACGGGAGAGAACCAACATATTGGAACCTTCAACCCCCCTTTTGTATTTGACATCAATCAAGACATTAGGTACGGGGTATTCTTCAAAGATTCTTTTTGCGGAAGTAATATCGACTTTGGGAGTTGTTATCTGAACTTTCTTGCCGATAAGTTGAGATAAAGTGGTAGCCGCAGTTCCCATGGAGATATTAGCTATCTCCCCCATGGCATCTTTCTCCATATCGTCAATCTTTATGTAGTCCTGTGAAGAAAGTCCGTCTTCTTCAACGACATCCGAGTCCATAGAACCGGACAGCAAGGCATCTATCTCTTCTTGTGACAGCATTCCGTTAGCCATCATTATCCCCTCCTTTGGTTATCACTTCAGTAATTTGAACGGCCATCTTATTTCCGGCTAAACCCGGCATCCCCTTAAATTTCATATATTCCCCGACATAGACAGCTAAGGTATCTTTAATACCTTGGTTCAAAGGAATAACATCACCCCGTTCCAGATGTAAAAGATCTTGAACTGTAATCTGGGTTCTGCCCATAAAAACTTTCATAGGAACCTTAGCCCATTCAATCTTTTTTCTAATAAGCTCTCGCTCTTCGGGGGTAATTGCTTTCCCCTCAGATGAAAAAAGCAATAAATTATTCAGCTTGTCAAGGATGGGCTTCATCACAATATAGGGGAGACAAATATTAATCATCCCGTTGGAATCTGCGATTTTAACCTCCATGGTAATGACTACTACCATCTCATTAGGGGCCACAATCTGGGTGAATTGAGGATTGGTCTCCATGTTGACAAGCTGGGGTTTAACTTCAAATATCTCCATCCAAGCCTCACCAATTAATTGAATTATCCTGACCATTCTGTTGGCAATAATCTTTCTTTCTATTTCAGTTAGGTCTCGTTTTTTTGTAGTACTCAGCCCTTGTCCACCTAGGAGACGGTCCACCATGAGAAAGGCAAGTGTTGGACTTAACTCTATGAGAGCATTCCCTTCCAAAGGCAGCATATTAAAAATTCCTAGAATAGTCGGATATGGTAGAGAGCTAGTAAATTCATCATAGGTAACTTGCTCAGTGGACAAAACCCTAGCTTCAATCGCAGCATGTAGGTTTCCGGCCAGATAAGTTGCTAAAGAGCGGCAAAAATTCTCATGGATATTGAGCAAAGAATGTAAATGTCCTTTAGAAAATTTATTAGGTCTTTTGAAATCATATACCCTTATTTTTTGAGGGCTGGACATTCTAATAGTCTCTTCATCAACCGAACCGTCGGATAAAGCATTAAGTAGTGCATCAATTTCCGTTTGTGATAATACCTCAGTCGTCATCCAATCCCTCCTTTACGCATGCTACGTTAATCTTAATCTTTCCTATCCCTCCGCCCCGGATAGGCAAATGGATTATTCCATGATAATGCCCGGATATCTCCTAAGCTAAGATTCTTCTTTATCTAAAGAGAATATATAAAACTCTTGAAAAGAACGTCTTTAACCTGATTATCACATGTTTCATTTAGCTCTGTTACCAGTTCACGCTTAAGCTTTTCACGGTCTTTGCCGGACCGTACATCAGCAAAACTCTTCGATCCCAAGACAGTTATCACGCGATCCCTGAGGAATATTTCTTTAGCTTTAATCTTCTCCTCAGCTTTAGCATTGATTCCTTCAATGGTAATCTCGGTTTTTATCATCCCGCCCCCATCAAGGTTAACAAGGAATTCTTCAAGCTCGATGAGGGGGCCGATTATGACCGGCTTTTTTTCTACATAAATAACATTACCATTTTCACCTGGGAAAAACCTTGCCTTTAAGACCATGCCCCCTACCCCAATACCTATACCGAGAATTAGAATACCTACTACAGCAAATATCTTCTTAAAACCTATTCGCATCTCATACTTCCCCCTCTGAATTCCGGATGACATCTCCTACGAAAGTCAGTTATTCGGATTATTATTTCTTCAATCGATTCCTTGACAACATACTTATTTTCGCTGGTTAGAGTAATCACTGTATCTGGTGTTTCTTCCAAAGTTTCTATCAGATCAGGATTTATGGCAAATTCTTTACTATTGAGTCTAGTGACGTAAATCACGGTAATCCCCCTGTCTTCAAGAAGAATCATTCAAGTTTTATTTCCGGCCCGTTCGATTTTGGGCTATTTCATCAATCACAGTTTGTTCTTTTTTTAGTTCTTGTATATAAAAAAGTCTCATTTTCTTTTCTTTGAGTCTTTTGAACTTTTCTACTTTAATTCGGCATTCTACAAGCCTTTCCCTATACTCAATAACAATTTCCTCCTGTTCCTCTACTATTTTTATATATTTTATAAGTTTATCCTTCTGTTCCAAAGAATACTGTTGCCAAAGACTTAAATCCCGGGGTTTTTCTAAACAGGCCATTTTTTGTCCTTGAAAAGCTTGGACCAAGATTTCCGTCTGGTTATCCCTTTGTCCTCTAGCTTTTTGGAGTTTTCTGAGCTCCTCGGCCAATAAACCTTGGGCTATATCCAGTTCCTGTTTGGCTAAACGCAGGCTGGTTTCTAAGCGAAACTTAAAAGCCATCAGTCATCCCCCTCAGAGAAGATACTTTTCATGTTTTCTTTCATTTCCTCAAAACTGAACTTCTCATCAACATTCTGGCAGAGAAAAGAGTTTATTTTATCAATGTATCGGATGGCTTCGTCAATTCTGGGATTGCTCCCCTTTACATAAGCACCTATATCAATAAGATCTTTAGCATCCTGGTAAACTGCCAAATGTTCTCGCATTTTACCCGCCATAGCCTGAACTAGAGGAGATGCTACGTCAACCATGATTCTGCTGATAGATTGTAAAACATCTATGGAAGGATAATGATTCTTGGAAGCAAGTTCCCTGGTAAGCACTACGTGGCCATCTAGTATCCCCCTAACAGCATCTGCAATCGGTTCATTATGATCATCACCATCGACTAGGACAGAATAGATACCGGTGATACTACCCTTTTCAGACATCCCTACTCTCTCCAAAAGTTTAGGTAATAAAGCAAAAACCGAAGGTGGATATCCCCTGGTGGCAGGAGGTTCTCCTATAGTTAACCCTATCTCTCTTTGGGCCATAGCAAAACGGGTCACGGAATCCATCATCAAAAGTACATTTTTCCCTTCATCCCGAAAATACTCGGCTATAGCGGTGGCCGTAAAGGCAGCTTTAAGTCTTACCAAGGCGGGTTGGTCAGATGTTGCTACGACGATAACCGAACGTGCCAGACCTTCAGAACCCAAGTCTTTCTCCATAAAATCCCGTAGTTCTCTTCCCCGTTCTCCGACCAGGGCTATAACATTGACATCGGCTTCCGTATTACGAGCCATCATCCCAAGTAAGGTACTTTTGCCGACCCCAGAACCCGCAAAAATACCCATTCTTTGTCCTCTGCCCAAGGTAAGCAACCCATCAATCGCTCTGACACCCACATTGAGCGGTTCACTAATCCGTGGTCTATATAAAGCACTAGGAGGGCTGTTATGAAGTGGATACGCTTTAGGGGTAATCAGCCGTTTGCCATCAAGAGGCTGGCCCAAACCATTTAGTACCCTTCCTAATAAAGCCGGACCGACTTTTACAGCTAATTTTTCTTTCTGAGGTAACACCTTGTCTCCAGGGGCAACCCCTTCCAGGTCTCCTAAAGGCATGAGTAAAATCTTAGATCCTCTGAAACCTACTACCTCTGCCGGGATTTCTCCGGAATGAGAAGATATTATATGACAGTATCTCCCAACACTAACTCTTGGCCCATCTGCTTCTACCAGAAGGCCGGTGATCCTGGATACCAGTCCCAGAGCCGAAATAGGTTCCAAAGTATCAATCATCCTCACTAAGGCTGTCCAATCTGCCATTGCTAAGCTCCTCTAATAAATATTGTTCAAGTGTCTCCAGTTGTGATTTTATCCTGGCATCAAAAAGCCCTTCCTTACACTCTAGATAACTGTCCCCTGCCTTTAAGGATTCATCCACAATCACCGGATAAGGCGGTTTATCCTCGTCTGGGAGGTCCTGGTACCATTCCCAATCCTGAAGTGAGAGATGAAGCTTCATACCTTCTTTTTCTCTAGGCATTATAGTCAGGTTTCTAATCATGCTCAAGAGTTTTTGAGGGTTAAGGCTTAGACTGGCATAGATGATTCTCTCGCAGATCTGCAGACAAAGACTAATTAACTCTTTATCAACTCGCTCGTACTCATTTTTAAGAGCCTTGCGAGCAAGTTCCAAGTAGTTCTTTGCTTCTTTTTTTAACTTAGCGGTTTCCTTCTCGGCCTCTTTCAAGCCTTTTTCCAGGCCTTCGGCGTGGGCAAGAGGAATTATCTCTTTCCTCACAGCTTCTTCAATACTCTTTCTTAAATTTTCGCTTTCCAGATGAGCCTTCCTTACTAATTCTTCGGCATTTTTCCTTGCTTCTGCAATAATACGGTCAGCTTCGACCTCAGCTTTAGAAATAGTAGCATCCTGCTCAAGTGCTTGTTCTAATAAATCTTCTCCAAGCATGGCAAGCACAGGAAACTCCGCAGGAATACCCTGGAGTCCAGTGTGTTTCTTATAATCCTTCCCCGGCTTAGGGCCTTCCAAAAGCTTGGGAGAAGTAATCTCTACGGTTGTACTCTTTAAGATCGTACTTCTAGTAAATGATTTCATCTGCACCACCTCTCGAAATTACCACAGCCCCAGCTTCTTCTAACTTGCGGATAATCTTCACGATCTTCTGCTGGGCCTCTTCAACCTCCCGAAGCCTTACTGGTCCCATAAATTGCATGTCTTCTTTCAACATAGAAGAAGCCCGGCTAGACATATTACTCAGAATCTTATTTGAAACTTCTTCACTGGCCCCTTTCAGAGCCAGAGCAAGATCTTTAGTCTCAACTTCCCGGAGAACCAACTGGATACCACGGTCATCCAGAAGCACGATATCTTCGAAGACAAACATCTGCCTCTTAATCTGTTCGGCAAGATCAGGATCATCCATATCCAAAACATCCATAACAACTTTCAGGGTTCCCGGATCCGTCCTATTAAGCATATCCACAACAGTCTGAATACCCCCGGAGGTAGTATAATCTGTAGGGGCAAGGCTAGACATTTTATTCTCCAGGACATTCTCAATTTCTTTAAGAACCTCCGGACTTGTTCTCCCCATCAAGGCTATCCTTTTAGTCACATCCGCCTGAATCTCCTGGGAAAGACTAGCTAACAGGGTAGCAGCTTTATCAGGGGGAAGATGAGTCATAATCAAGGCAATAGTTTGAGGATGCTCACCTTGGATAAAAGAAAATAATTGTTTAGGATCAGAACGGCGCACAAGATCAAAAGGTCTCATCTTAAGTGATGAAGACAAGCGAGTTATGATCTCGAAGGCTCTCTGTTCCCCTAAAGCTCTTTCCAAAACATCCCGGGCATATTCAATACCGCCTTGAGCGATATAATTACTTGCTAAACACATCTTATGAAATTCATCAATAACAGAATCCCTCTGAGTCTCCGACACTTTACGTAAATTAGCCATCTCTAAAGTAAGTTGCTCGATCTCAGTTTCAGTGAGAAACTTAATAACCTCCGATGATCTTTCCGGACCGAGGGTAATTAGTAATATAGCTGCTTTTTGTAATCCTGTAAAACCTCCAACCATTTTTCTATTGCTCCTCTGCTAACCACGTTTTTACCAATTTAGCAACATCATCAGGATTTTCTCGAGAATATTTGTCTACTTCTTTCCTAATCTTTTCTTTCTCGATTTCTTCCGAAGATTTAATTTTTTTACGGGCAAGCTTTAAGTCAGCCTGTAATTCAGCTTCCATCTGGGCAGCTAGTAATTGTTCCGCTTCCTCTAGCGTAACTAATTTTTGCCCATTTTGAGCTTCAAGTGATTGAAGATCATATCTTGATCTTGATCTTGATTTTGATTTAAATTTAAATAATAAAATTAAAAGAACAATCCCTGCTATCACTGCCGCAGCGACCTGGGCAAAGAATGTGAGCCGGGCTTTACGGGCTATTTCCTCCATAGCAGCTTTCTCTTCTAAGATCGAAGTCTTGTTAAATGGTAGCCTAGCCACTTGAATTAAATCCCCGCGATTCTCGCTTATCCCTATGGCTGAAGCAACAATTCCTTCAATACTATCTAATTGTTCTTCGGTCACACTATCAGAATCGGCCAGAACCGAGACAGTAAGGCGTTTAATTTGGCCGGGACTTACTACGGTTTCTTCTTGAATAACGCTAGGTTGGAAATTTTCAGTACTACTGGTTTTTTCCGAAGTCGAAGTATTGGCTCCCTGTTCATTTACAGGATAACCAGGTATGTCTGCTCCGGGGACATTAGGATCTACACCCGGAACGCCCCCTCCGGTTGATTGGTTGGTGCTTATTTCCGAAGTTTCCTGGCGGCTTAAGATAGCTCCATCTTCACTCCTTTGGCTGGTTATCTTCTTCTGATCAAAATCAAGGGCGGCATTAGCCCTTACAATAGTTTTCCCAGCCCCAAATACTTTATCTAGCATACTCTGAACAGATTTTTGGATATTACCCTCCGTAGCCTGTTGGATCTGAAGTTGATTGGCTGTCAGCTTATGAGAAGTACCGCTACCCCCTAAAATATCGGAGAGAGTATTGCCATTGGTATCGACGATGGTAACTTTCTCAGTAGTCAATCCTTCCACGGAATAGGCCAGGAGGTTAGCAATAGACCGGACTTGGTCATCCCCCATCT
>CALBJS010000321.1 GCA_937892995.1 uncultured Peptococcaceae bacterium
CCAGAGTGGTAGCCAGAGTGGTAGCCAGAGTGGTAGCCAGAGTGGTAGCCAGAGTGGTAGCCAGAGTATTAAGTGCTGATAATTCAGCACTTTTTCTTGTAACTGCAAAAAATGTTATTAATCTGTTAGAATTAGGTGACTCGTATTTTATAAAAATATTTTCTGGGGAGGATAAAATATGATAGTACAAGCAGGATTAAAAGGAAAATCGGAGCTTATCGTTACCTTGTCAAACACAGCAAAAAATATTGGAAGTGGTTCATTAGAGGTTTTAGCAACACCTATGTTGGTGGCCTTAATGGAGAATGCAGCAATTAAAGCCCTTAATTTACCTGAAGACCAGACAAGTGTTGGTATCTATCTAGAAGTCAAACATTTTGCGGCAACTCCTATGGGGATGCAAGTTTGGGCAGAGGCCGAAATCATGGAAGTAGAAGGACGAAAATTAGTTTATAAACTTGAGGCTTATGATGAAAAAGAAAAAATAGGCGAGGGAAGACATGAAAGATTCATAGTGAATTGCGAGAAATTTATTTCTAAGGCCAATTCTAAGCTTGGGTGATAAGAATGATGGAATGTTTTAATACAATTAGCAATGGAATATCTGCTGAGCAAGTTATAGATAAGTCTAGATTTATTGCTATAGTTGCTAAGGTTACGAACACTGCCGAGGTTGAAAGTCATATGCAAGAAGCTAAGTTGGGATTTCCTAACGCTCGCCATTATGTCTATGCTTATCGTTTATTTGACGGTAAGCTGGAAAAGGCATCGGATGATGGAGAACCTCAAGGAACCGGGGGCAGACCAATTTTAGATATTCTCCAGCATCGCCAGATTTGGGATGCCCAGATTATTGTGGTTCGTTATTTTGGGGGGATACTTCTTGGTACTGGAGGTTTATCCCGAGCTTATGGAGGAACAGCACGCCTCGTTTTGGAGAAGGCGGGTATTACGAGATTAGTCCCTACTTTTATCTATAGGCTTCAGATTCCATATTCTTGGTATGAACAGATTAGATATGGACTTAAACAAAAGGGATGGGCAAATGATAAGGAACATTTTGGAGAAAATATTTCGTCAAATGTTTATATCCCCGAAAAAGAAACAGCAATGTTTGAGGTTTGGCTTGATGAACTGACTAATAAACAAGTAGTCTGGGAAAAAAGAGAAATTGTCATGAAGGCAGGTCTTTAAATAAATTTTATTTCATTTGGACAATACTAAAAGATAGGTTCTGTGTTGTTTGAAATTGTTTTAACGGGTTAGAGCTAATAACATAAGAATTTTAATCAAGGTGATAGAGATGACCATCAAGCTTGCTGTATTTGATGTCGACGGTACCCTAGCTAGGACTGAAGAGTCGATTCCACCTCATGTTGCGGAGAAACTGAGATCCCTTGAAGCCTGGGTACACCGGGTCGTGCTGATCTCAGGGAGGACGGCCTCCTATCTGGCCGGATTAGCTCGGGGAATGGGTATCAAGAAACCGCTAGTCGTAGGTGAAAATGGCGGGGTAATATTTGATCCGACGAATTTATGGGAAAGAAGAACGGATGTGATTCGTGCCGAGATCATTACTGCAATGAAGGAAACTCTTCTGCGGGAATTTGGCGAGATTTGGTTTCAACCTAATCAGACCATGCTGACGGCAGCCCCCAAGGATTTAGCCAGGGTAGAAGAATTGTACCAAATAGTACTTAGCCTTAAGCCAGTGACTGAATATAATTTTAAGCTGAATAAGTATTATGATTCTGTCGAGATCATGCCCTCAAAAAACAGCAAGGGACGAGCCCTTGCTGTAATTAAGGATACTTTTCAAATAGAAAGGGAAGAGGTAATTGTCTTTGGGAACACAATAGTAGATCTTTCCATGAATGCCGAGACGGATGAATTCTTAATAATCGGAGATTACTTAAGTTGTGATGGTATCCAGAATTATTCCTGTATTGAAGATGCCTTTAAATATCTAGATGATCTTGTTCATCCGGTTCACTGATCGTCAATTCTATCGAGAATATTTCTAGCAACGTAAATGCCACTGGCTGCAGCTTGGGAGAGGGAACGGGTTATTCCTGCACCATCACCGATGGCGTAGAAATTAGGATATCTGGTTTCTAATCGATTATCTAACTCTGGTCTGGCCGAATAGAATTTTACTTCTACTCCATAGAGCAGAGTATCGTAATTTGCTGTTCCCCGGGCAATATTATCTAGGGAATAGATCATTTCGATAATGTTATCCAGGTAGCGCTTAGGTAGAACAAGGCCTAAGTCACCGGCATTGGCAGACTTTAGGGTTGGATTAGTAAATGACTTTTTCATTCTTTTCTCATTTGTCCTTCGACCTTTGATCAAATCTCCAAACCTTTGGAGAATGACACCATCTCCCAGCATATTGGACAGGGTAGCAATATATCTGCCATATTTTAATGGTTCATTAAAAGGTGAGGTGAACTTATTGGAGACTAGGAGGGCAAAGTTAGTATTCTCACTTTTTAGATTTTCATCGGAATAACTGTGCCCGTTGACAGTCAAGACCCCGATTGTGTTTTCAGTGACTACATGTCCTCTAGGATTCATACAGAAGGTTTTGACAAGGTCATTGTATTTTTTAGTATGGTAATGAAGCTTAGCTTCATAGACTTCATCAGTTATATGACTAAAGATTTCATAAGGAAGCTCTACTCTAACCCCTAGATCGATCTGATTATTGGTTAAGTTTATTTTAAGTTTCTTGCATTGGTGGGTAAACCACTCGCTCCCAACCCGACCAACAGCACTAATGAGATAGTTACAGGAATACTGTCCGTTCTCACTAGTTAGAAGGAATTTTGAGTTTTCTTGAGAAATATCCGTAATTTCAGTATGATGCTTGATGTTAAGCTTGTCTTTTAGATAGTTGTAGATATTGGTCATGATTTTAAGGTTGTTTTCAGTACCAAGGTGTTTTACCTCTGCTTGGAGAAGATGAAGATCATTTTGTAAAGCGATTTTTCTCAATTCTCTAGCCTTGGGGGTATGGGTGGAAAATCTTTTAGTAGTAGCCCCAAATTTAATAAGAATTTCGTCCATATATTCGATAAGTTCCATTACTTTTTCACTTGAAATATATTCGTTAAGCCACCCGCCAAACTCAGTAGTAAAGTTATATTTACCATCTGAAAAGGAGCCACAACCCCCGAAACCTTCCATTATGGCACAAGTGGAGCATTTTACGCATTTTTCCGATCTATTTTCGGTCAATGGGCATCTTCTATTTAGAATACTATTACCTTTTTCAAAGATACATATTTCTAAATCTGGTTTATGTTTAATTAGCTCGTAAGCACACATAATGCCGGAGATGCCACCACCGATTATGCCGATGTCATAATGCTTCATGGTTATTTCCCTCATTTCAAATCCAAGTTTTTAAATTGCTTATTAATTATTGTCTTTGTTGCATCTTATTTTTATTAATAGTTGGCTAATAGCCATAAGAAGTATATCACTTGTTTATATATACATCAATAAACAGCTAACCAAAACATGGAACATTATTTTCTACTTTCCATTTTGGTTAATTTCTAGAGTAAGAAGGAAATAGCTGCTTTTTATAGAATTTGTCATAGGGAAAAAGGAAAATACTTGAATGATCGTAATTATATTAATATAAGGGTTGTCATTTTAGGGAAGGGAGATCAGGATGAAGTCTTTAGTTGAGATTCGGGGTTTAAAAATAATAAGTATTAATGAAGGGAAACAGATCAGTACGGTCAAGGATATTATCATTAATTCTAACGATGGTAGTCTTGCCTTCTTTGTGGTCGATCAACCTTCAGATTATTTTGGGGCACGTCTTATCGCTTTTGAGGATATCCTGGGTTTAGGTGATTATGCCTTGATTATTTCTGATTGTGCAGTTATTCAAGATGTCGCTCATAACCCTTTAGCGGTAGAACTGTTACAAAAGAATGTGAAGGTTGTTGGAGCCCAGGTGCTTACTTCTAAAGGTTGTTTGATAGGTCAGGTTACCGAGATCATGATTGAGGAAGAAACTGGCAGGATTGCCGCCTGTCAGGTTTCAGACCCCCAAGGAGATCCCCATCAGGTCAAGTGTGACCATGTTATAACCTATGGGAAAGAGATTATTTTAATTGATGATAATCCTTCCCCGAGCAATCAAGCTCAGCCTGAATGCCCAAAAACAGCAGTCGTTCAGCAGGACACTACCTTAAATGAAAAAGAACTACTTAAGAAGAAAATTGAGGAATTTGGAAAAAAAGATAGCTTAATAAAGGATAACGAAACTAAAAAAAAGATTGTTTTCCCCCAAGACTTTAATGTTTTTGAACAACGGCAGCTTCAGTTCCTCCAGGGGAAAACTCTTGATAGAGACGTTCAGCTTGATAGCGGAAGCCTATTAAAAGCAGGGGAGCAGATTACGGCAGAATTACTCTCTGCTGTAAAATCTCGTAGTACTTTAATGCAATTGACTGCTCATGTAGTAAAATAGTCGAAGGTGTTGAATGATTATGGACATCTATATAATATGTGCTTTATTATTAACTACGATCTTTAGTGTAGCAGGGGTTTATCTAATAATATTTCTTCGTTCTACCCGAAGGGTCATAGAAAATGTTGATAGTACCCTAAACAGGATAAGGGTTATTACAGATAGAACTGAAAACGTAGTTGAACAAGCTGAAGTAACCATGGAGATGATTAACCATCAATTACCCACAATTCTCGAGGATTTAGGATACATGGTCACTCATGTTAAATCAATCAGTGAAAATGCAGATATTCAGTTTAGCCAGGGGTCGGAAACTGTTCCTTATTCTCCAGCACCTAGCTTGTCCGCTGCCGCTAGCTTCGGTAATTATGTGCTTAAGGGTTATTCTGTTTGGAGGAAATTCAAAAAGTATCGTTTCCCCGTGTAGGGCAGTGGATAGCAAGTGGGCAATTATTACATTGGGGTTTTCTAGCACTGCAGAGTCTTCTTCCGTGAAATATTAAACGATGGTGGGTAGCTATCCATAGTTTCTCGGAGATAAGAGATGTTAGATCTTTTTCAACTTTTAAAGGATTGTTTTCCGTGGTTAATCCCAGTCGTTTAGCCACTCGCAGTACATGAGTATCAACTGGAAATGCAGGAACTCCAAAAGCGTTTGCTAATACGACACTGGCTGTCTTTCTTCCAACCCCTGGCATTTTAACTAATTGGTCCATGGTTTGAGGGACTTCCCCGTCATAATCGTTGATGAGCAACTTGCAAGTTGCAAGGATGTTCTTGGCTTTTGTTCTAAAGAGACCGATCGATCTTATCTTGTTTTCAAGTTCAGAAGGTGTAAGTTCAAGCATTTTTGAGGGGTTAGGATATTGGGCGAAAAGTTTTGCTGTTATTTGGTTTACTTTCTGATCAGTGGCTTGAGCACTAAGAATAGTTGCAACCAATAATTCAAATGGATTCTTGTAATTAAGTTCACAGTGGGCATGAGGATAGGTGCTTGCCAGAAGGTTAAGAATTGCTTCAATATTTTTAACGGCCATCTTGTTTCTTTCTTCCTTTAATATCTTATCTAATTTAGTTATTAAAATTCTTACAGCATCTAAAATAGTAGATTAATTTCATTGGGAATAAGGGGGAATATTAATATGTTAAGTGTGGCATTAATAGCTCACGACCAAATGAAGCCTGAAATGATTAATTTTGCACTTCAGTACAAGGATATACTCTCTAAATGTAAGATTACGGCGACTGGTACTACAGGAACGCTGATTGAAGAACATACCGGATTACAGGTCGAAAAGGTCCTATCAGGCCCTTTAGGAGGAGACCAACAAATAGGAAGCAGAATATCCTGCCAGAGGGTTGATGTGGTGATTTTTTTACGTGATCCTCTTTCAGCCCAGCCTCATGAACCGGATATTTCGGCTCTTTTGCGCATCTGTGATGTTCATAATATCCCAGTAGCTACTAACCGTAAAACTGCAGATGTTTTAATAAGCTATATTCAAAATCATCTTGAATAATGTATTTGAGAAGTAACACCCATCCCCAAAGTGAGGAGTATGGGGAGTAACGTTCTTTATCTTTAATCTTGGGTATAAAGGCTTCCTCCTAAGAATTCTCTAAGGATGGAGTTAAAGGGTATTTTATCAGTATCTAATGGTTCAAAAAAGGAAAGAAGATTTAACAAACGGGAGATAGTATCACGGTGTGGGCTTTCAACCGGTATTTTTGTTAATAAAGGTTCTGCGTAGGAGCGTAAGGCATTTAGTTCGTAGATTAGACTGGAATTAAACATGACATCTGCTTCTTCTTGATATTTAAAAACATTAGTGTTTTCGCCCCTTCTCACACTTGCCCATTGCGTCAGGGTTCTCTCCGGTGTGAAACCTCTGAATTTATCATCTCTAATAATACGCCTGATTAGTCTTGCCTCAGTAGTGGGAACCCTATTATAAGCGTCAATGTTTAACTGGAAAAGGGAGCTAATGTAAATTTTAAAGAAATAATTCCTGTCGATAGTTGTTAGCAACCGGGGATTCAAGGCGTGGATGCCCTCAACTACTAAGACATCATCAGTGTCAAGGCATAGACATTGTCCGTCCAAGGCTCTTTTTCCGGTCAAAAAGTCAAAGATCGGAGTTTCTACCGTTTTACCTTGGATAAGTTCTTCCATTTGTTCGTTTAAAAGGGCTAGATCTAGTGCTTCTAAAGCTTCATAATCAAGCTGACCTGAGGCATCTCTAGGGGTATTCTCCCTATTGACAAAATAATTATCTAGAGATAAAGGTACAGGTTTAAGACCATTAACTCTTAGTTGGGTTGCAAGTCTCTGGGCAAAAGTAGTCTTTCCAGAGGATGAGGGGCCAGAAATTAGTACTATTCGGACGGTCTTTCTTTCTCGGAAAATCCGATCTGCGATATCGGCTATCTTTTTTTCTTGAAGAGCTTCTGCTATACTAATTAATTCTAAAGACCGCCCCTCTTGGATGAAGGAATTGACATCTTTAACTTCATCAAGATTAAGATTTTCTAGCCATCTTTGAGTTTCGGTATAGGTTGCCGAAAGTTTCTCCGGAAGTACAAATTGGCTGGAACCATTGGAGTCATCCTCAAAATGAAGGATAAAACCGGGAGGAAAGTCTATTAAATTGAAATTTCCAATTGTAGAGGTGTTATTGAGAGCAGGATAGATTGTTCGAAGTACGGTATTACCTAGTTTATATTTATAACTATTTCCATCCTTCCCTAGTAATTCAAGTGGACTGTTCTGTTCTACCCAAGTTTTAAGATTAGATTCGATCTGCTTAACTTCCCTCGGTGAGACTAGGGAACCAGAAAACTCACAATAGACTCCATCGAGGATCGAATAAGGTATTTTAAGTTTCTCTTCAGGAAAAAGTTCTTGAACAACCTTAATCAACCCTAATTGTAAGGTTTGCCTGTATTTACGCATAATATACTCGGACATTTTATCACCTTTCACTTTATCTGCTCTTCTTAATAAGAGAGATCAGATAGTATTTTTTGGCTTCTACTATCCAATTGTAGAAAAATTGCCATCTTAATTCAAGACTTTATTAAAAGATTTTCTTTTTAACTTGAATGGCAGTGGCATTTAATTTAAAATGATTATGGGGTATTTTTGATAACTAGGAGGGAAAAAAATTGTATCTTAGCACCCGCGGTAATATTGAAATACAGACTTCTGCTCAGACCATCGCCTTAGGAATGGTACCCCAGGGGGGTCTTTTTGTTCCCCAGAACATCCCTATTATGAACTGGCAGGAATTAAAAGATCTAGATTATTCGGAGCTGGCTCTGAAGATAATGAGATTATACATAGGTGATCTCCCTTCTGAGACTTTGGAGAAAATGGTAAAAGTATATGGCGATGGACGTTTTGGGACAGCGAATCCTGCCCCTTTAATCGATGCAGGGGATTGTGGACTGCTGGAACTGTGGCACGGACCTACGGCTGCTTTTAAAGATATAGCTTTACAGGTTCTTCCCTATCTCCTGACTTCAAGTATTACAAGTCTTGGCCTTGACGCCGATGTACTTATTTTAACGGCTACTTCAGGGGATACTGGAAAAGCAGCCTTAGAAGGATTTAAGGATGTCCCCGGTACTCAGATCGTAGTCTTTTACCCTGATGGAGGAGTTAGCCCTGTTCAGGAACGGCAGATGATTACAACCGGTGGGTCAAATACTTTTGTTGTTGCAATAAAAGGGAATTTTGATGAATGTCAGACAGCAGTAAAGAAAATTTTCTCCTCAGAGGATCTGTGCCGGAGATTTGAACGTCGCAAGATGGTCTTTTCCTCAGCAAACTCCATTAATTGGGGAAGATTATTACCTCAGATTGTCTATTATTTTTGGGCATATATTCAGGCAGTACAGAAGGATAAAATTAAACCTGATGCAAAGATCAATATTGTTGTTCCTACAGGTAACTTCGGTAATATCTTAGCTGCCTACTATGCAAAAAGAATGGGTTTACCTATAGCCCAGCTTATCTGTGCTTCTAATCAAAACAACGTATTAGCTGATTTCTTTCACTCAGGGATTTACAACAGTAAGAGACCTTTTTATCTAACCTCATCTCCCTCTATGGATATTCTAATCTCCAGCAATTTCGAACGTTTTCTTTTTGAAGTATCGGGAAGGGACTCTAAGAAGATCCAACGATGGTATGCGGCTCTCGCTAAAGAAGGGAGTTTTCGAGTAGAGCAAGAGATACTTGACCTTTGTCGCCAGGTCATGGTAGCTGGG